>JANXZI010000488.1 GCA_025355595.1 Spartobacteria bacterium | reverse complement strand
TCAAATACTCCAGTGGGCGTGAGGTGACATTTGCCTACAATCCCTCGGGCCGGCTGCAGAGCGAGACGTGGTCGTCCGGCGAGACGCGGAGCTGGCGCTACAATGCCGAGGGCACGCTGGTGGAATTTGTGGACGCGAACGGATTGCGGACGACGTATTTTTACGACGCGCAGGGACGGCGCACGGCGCAGGAGGACAGCATCCACGGGAAGGTGTCCGTGAGCCATCCGTCCGCGAGTGTGACGGCCATCGAGAGCGCGGCGCTCGGCGGCTCAAGCAGCGAGAGCACCGCGCTGGAGCAGCCGCTGGCCAGCACGGGGCCGGACGGGCGCAGGACTGTTTTCCGGTACGACGCGGGCGGTCGGTTGCAGAGCGTGATTCCGCCGTCCGGCTTCGCGTGGCGGTACGAGCATGACGCGGAGCGGCGGCTCGCGGCGATCCTCTCGCCGGGCGGGATGAAAACGCAAATCGCACGCGATGCGGCGGGGCGGCCCCTCACGGTCACGCGTGGCGGCGCGGCGTGGCGGCAGTACCGCTACGACGCCGCGGGACGACTGCTGCAGGAATTTTCGGCGGCAGGCCCGGCGGCGACTCACAAATATGACGCGGGCGGCGGACGGATCGAGACGGAGCTTCCGGGCGGAAAAGTCGCCTACACTTCCGATGCGAGCGGCCTGCACACGACGCTCAAGTCCGAGAGCTGGCAGATCGAGGAATACTTCCACGGCGACGGCACGCTCGCGCGGCGCATTTACGAGCCGGCGAAGATGGATCTGAAATTGCCGCGCGACGCGCATGGCCGGCCCGCAGGCGTCGAACTGAACGAACTCAAGAGCGCATACATCTACAATGCGCGCGGTCAGGTCTCGCGGATCGATCTTCCGGGCGGCGCGGCGATCACGCTGGCATACGACGAGGCGGGACGCGCAACTTCGCTGGATCTCGGCAGCGCCGCTGCGGTGAAGATCGCCTACGATCAGGCGGATCGCATCGTGGCGATCGAGGCGAAGCAGCCGGCGGGCAATGCGATTTTCAGCGAGCGCTGTTCGTACGATGCGGCGGGGAACGTCGCGCAGCGAACCGTGGATTCGGGTTCGCCGCTGAAATACGGATACGATGCGACAAACCAACTGACGAAGATTGATTTGGGAAAACAGACCCACACGCTGGATTACGACATTGACGGAAATCTCGCGTGCCGCACGACGGATGGTAATGTCCGGCGCTGGGTGCTCGACAAACTGGGACGTCCGGTGCAGCAGGGTGCGACCGCGTTTGCGTGGGATGCCGCGGGCAATCTTGCGCGGGCGCAATCGGCATTCAGCAGGATCGATAATGAATTCGACGCCGCAGGCCGGCTCGTGCGGCGCAGCGACGGCAAGGACACTTGGACATTTGGCTATCTGCCGGCTGGCGACCGACTGTGGATGCAGGCACCCGCGGGAAAACGCTGGTATGCGTATCTGCGGGACCGGCTCGCGGGTTTCCGCGACGCGCAGAACACCACATGGCTCGTCGTCTGCCTGCCGGGCACGGATCATCCGCTGGCGATGTGTGGCTCGGATGGCCGGACCTTTTTCTTCATCCCAGATCGGATGGGCTCGACGCGGCGACTGCTCGACACGAAAGGCGCGGTGGTGACGAGCGTGAATTTCACGCCGTATGGAAACATAGACGCCTCGTCCGGCACCGTGCGCTTTGCCATGTTCGCGGGGATGCTGCGCGACGACACCGGTCTCTTTTACGCACGGCAGCGCTACTACGATCCGCAGTTGCAGCGCTTCATCAGCATGGATCCGCTCCTCGGCACGCCGGGCGTCCCGGCGTCGCACAATGCCTACACCTACGCCGCCAATAATCCGCTGCGCTACCGCGATCCGCAGGGCGCGGCATATTGGGATGAGGTCGTGTATGAGAACTACCAGCACACCGAGTATATCAAGGACGCAGCGGGGAACATCCTGCACGATCCGATCACGAAGGAGGCATTGATTGACCGCACGAGCAAGGTCGTGGCGGGCGCGAAAAACAATGCCTACGACATGCTCACCCACGGCGAGAAAGCCGCGGTGCGCGAGGCGTACATGGCGCAGAAGGCCGCCGAGCGCGCGCTGCAAAATCCCGCGAGCACCGCCGAGCAGGTGCGCGCAGCGGCGGCGGCGGTGGCACAGCGCAACGCGGAACTCGCGAGGCTGAACGAGGTCGGCAAATTGCGCTACGGCCACTCGCTGATGAACTGGGCGGATCAAAGGGTGCCGGGCGTTTTGGCAAAGGAAAAGATGGCCGAGTATGCCGGGAAAATGCAGCAACTGGGCGTGGATCCGCTGGAGCATTATTCCGAGCAGGCGAGGGCCACGCTGGAGCAAAGCGAAAGGGCCGCAGCAGATGAGGCCGCACTTGCGGCGCGACGCGCATGGGGCGTCGGAAAGCGCAACACGGCACAGGTCGCGGGAGAAAAGGCCGCAGGGCAGACGGGCGCGGTGGCGGCGAAAGGAACCCAGCAGGTGGCGGCGGATGGCGCAGCAGCAGCGGCCCGCAGCCAGCAGCTCGAAAAGGCCCTCGCGAACAACGAGGCGATCGAGCTGAGCAAGGCTGAGGTCGAGGCGATCAAGCAGGCCGCTGCGGAAAGAGCCGCCGCACGCGGTGCGGCCGAGGGCGGCGGCATTTCCGCGGCACGGCTCGCGGAAATCGAGCGCGCCGCGGCGAACAATGAGGCGCTGATTTTGAGCAAGGCAGAAGCGGAGGCACTGAGAGCGCAGGGAAAGGCAGCGACCGACGCGGCAGCGAAGAGTGCCAAGAATGCGGCGGCGCGCGGCACCGGCGAGGCTGCGGGACACGCGGCGGAGGAGGCGGCGGAAGGGACGCTCGCATGGCTCGCGCGCGGTGCGAAAGGCACATTGCGCGTCGCCGCCCCCGTCCTGCAGGCGCTCGGCGCGGCGGCGGATATCTATCTCATTGCCGAGACGGACTATTACGCGGGCAAAATGTACGGCGCGGAGGGAGATGCGCTGAAGGCGAGGCTGCTCGCAAAGGAGATTCGCAAAAAGCTCGAGGAGGAAATACGCCGCATCGCCAAGGAGGAGCCGGGACGCCTGCTGCCGCTGCCGGATGGCCGCACGGTGGACCCGAACAATCCGCAGGACATTGACGAGGTGATCATCGGGATGAGCCAGAACCTCTGGAAAAAGAAAGGGCCATTCGACGGCCTCGTGAAGCCGAAGGAATCGGGCCCGGACGTGGCGAAAAATGATCCCGCGAAAACGAACGATGCGGACTCGGTGCCGCTGGAGGCTGCACTGGAAAAGGCGCGCGCCTTGATCCAGACCGGCTACACCGCCGAAAAGGCGGCGCGCGAAGCCGCAGCCGAAGTCGCGAAACAGGAGGCCGAGGCGCAGTCGCAGTTGCAGAGCGCGGTGACAGTCGCGGGCGTGCGCGCAGTCGGCGAAAGCAACGTCACCCAAGTGCCGGTGGCCGCGAATGACGTGAAGACGCAGACCGCGGCGGTCATTTCCCAGACGCAATCACTGCAGACGGCCTTGAGCATGCTGGCCGGCGCAGGCTCCCGCTGCGAGCAGGCGGCGACAAAAATATGCGGCATGGTGCCGCAAGCGGCGACGGCGACTGACGAGCAGATCAAGACGATGCGCGCGGATGCGGTCAATGAGCTCTCCGCCGCCAGCAGCATGCTCAACGATGCGCAGGCGAAGATTGACGGCGCAGGCGTCGCCACTGACCGACTCCGCACCAGCATCGGCGTGCTCGGCGGATTCAGCGCTTCGCTCACGATTTACAAAATGGGCAGCGGCATCGCCAGCGGCGTAGGCGTGACACCGGACGGCGCGCTCTCCGCGGCGAAGGCTGCCGCGAATGCCGCCGGAGCCGCGCGTGCGAAACTCACGCCGCTGCTCGATCAGCTCCGCCCGATTCCGCAGCAGGTGAACGAAATCCTCGCGCCGTTCTCGTCGAATCCAAGCGCGGGCATCGTGACCGCCACAGCAGCCGGCCTCGGCAAGGGCATCGAGAGGCCCGGCTTGTTTGATTTTTCCGCGCTGCTCGCGGCAGCGTCGCCCGTACTCGACGCCGCTCTGGGCAGCCAGAAGACCGTCGAGCAGGCGATTGGGAATGTGGATATTGACGCGATCATCATCGCCGGGAATGAGGCGCTCAGAGTCGCCGACGAGCTGCGCGTGAATGCGAGCGCGCTCTCGACCGGCCCGGAACGCTATCAGGCACTCCAGCGCGCGACGCACTGTTTTGCAGAGATCAAATCCGCCACCGCGCCAGCGGTCGCGGTAACATCCACGAACCCGGGTGAAAAATCTCCGGGCCTGCCCGGCACGGAGACGGGCGCGATGATCGCGGGCGGAACGACTAGCGAAACAAGCACAGAGACTTCGCCCACATCACCCCCGCCGCCTCCTCCGCTCGGACCGACCTCGGGTGGCACGGCGAATGACGACGTGATCGTGCCGAATCTCGCCGTGTTCGACAGCGTCACGGAAATGAAGGCCGTCCTCGCGCACGCGGGGCTCACCGGCAGCTTCAGCGCAAAAGGCATACCCCCGAAGAAGGAGATGGAATTCAAATTTGCAGGACAGTCGCCCGCGCCCGACACGAAGGTGAAACGCGGCACGGTCGTCAGCATTTCCATTTATCAAAAATTGGACGACACGGCGGCTGCGATGCCGGGTGGCAAGGACACCATCCCCGACGTCTCCGGCCTGAGTCTCGATGCCGCGCAGGCCAGGCTGGCCTCGGCGGGCCTCGGCATCGGCGGAATCTCGGAGGGCGGGAAGGCGCCCGCGGAGGAAAAGGCGAACACGATCAAAGGCACCACGCCTGCCGCCGGCGAAAAAATCCCCGCGAACAAAACCGTGATGCTGATCAAGTGGGGCGCGTTCCAGGACAAGCCCACCAACCCGCCGCTTGCTCCGGGCAAGGATCCTTTGGGCGGCACTTGGACCGGCAATTACGCGCACTGGAAAGGCAAGGCCAGCTATGTCGCAGGCAGCTCGGCCACCAAAAGCGGCGCATTAGGCTTCAAATCAACCAAAACCGACAACCTCTCGGCGGGGGACTACGGATTCAGCATCCGCAAGCGGCCTGACGGCGGCTTCTATTACTTGATGAATGGATTCCCCCTTTTGGACGTGCAGGAACAGCCTGGGAAGGTCACCGCGAGAGAACTCTCGGAAACCTCAATCATGAATGGCGGCTCCGAGGGCAATCTTAAGCGGCACTACCTCACCTATTCGATCGAGTCCAAAGACGGGAAGTTGTCCATCGAGACGACCGAGCACTCTATCCTCATCTCCGGTGGCACAACCGATGAGGTGATCATCCGCGCCCAGTTGGAACCCACCACCGAGAATATGGCCGGATGGGCTGCTCTCGTGTCGGACGCAGAGATGCCCGCCTGGATCGAGGAAGCGAAAAAGAAAGCCGCCAAATAGCATCCGACTCCTCCCGTCACACGCCACACGATGAACATGAGAAATCTGCATCCATGCCTTGGGGCCGCGCTCTGCATCTTCGCCGCGGTCTCGGTCCACGGCGCTGAAATCAAGGGCTCGGTGAGCGAAGCAAACGGCGGCCTCGCAAAAATCACAGTACTGTCGGAACTCGTCCCGAATGTTGGTGACGCGGTGCGGATCTATTTCATCATTCCCGGAGGAGAGGATGAGGTTGCGGTCGCGAAAGGGAGAGTCGCAGGGATCGAAGGTGATTCCGTTTCCGTGAAAGTGGAAGATGCCGCCGGCACTGTCGCAAAAGGCCAGCTTGCCATGTTCACTTCCGACAAACCCGGCAAGAAAACCTTCGTCTCCCCGCCCGTTCCTCCGATCCCCCCGACTTCCCCAATCGTCATTACGCCCGGAACGCCAACCGTGCCACCCACCACACCCTTCCCTCCGCCAGTCACACCTTTGGCGCCCATGGCCGAGACGCCGCCGGATCTCACCGGTCGCGGTCCGCACCTCCTCACGTTCGATCCATTTCAAATCGGCGCGGAACTGCCCGGCAACATTCTGAAATTCGCAGGCGGCCGCGTTGCCGCGAGCAACGGAATACCGATGGCTGACGCGGCTGGTCCCGAGATGGTGCTGCCACCCGGACGCAAACAAGTAATGCTCATCCACGGGGGCCCGGAGACCCTGCTGTCGCTCGTCTTCGATCCGCCGCTGAAGCGATTCAGCATGACGCGAATCGGCGTGATCAAGGGGGCGTCGGTTCCGACGTGGCGGCTCGAGAGTTTTGACGCGCAAGGAAACAAGCTGGAAGCCGTCGGCGAACAGCACGGACTTTACCCGCAGCCACGCACCGTCGCACTCGCGCGCGGCGTCATCTCACGAGTCGTGCTGACGACGGACAATCGTCACGGGAAAACCGTGTGGGCGACCTACAATGCCCTGCCCGTCGCGGAAATCGCAATGGAGCGATGACCATGAAAAACGTGCGTAAGATTTGCCAGATCGCACTCTGCTGCCTCGCCGTAACGTCAGCTTCGGCAGGTGAAATCAGAGGCACCGTGCGTGACACAACCGGCGGTGTCGCAAACATCATCACAGGCTCAGAGTTACTGCCAAATGTCGGAGACAAAGTTTAAGCGTGATTGGAAGGGCGCGCTGGCCGACTCCAACAAAGCTAAATCTCGCGGTCGAAGCTGGGCCGCCGCTGATCCACGTCGGACATCGTCCACTTCGCGAACCTCTATCGGATGATGGAAATGGCCGCATAAGCAGAATGCCGAGGATCGAGGATTTGATTCTTGAAACAGCCACATGTGGGATATTTCGCAGCCTCTCCGCTCGGAACGCCGGACAGTAACCAGCAAGGCATGGCGAGATTTGGAGGCCGGCACGTTTCTTTTTTCATCGCCAGCGATGGAATCGCGGATAGCCGCAAAGCGACCGTGTTCCCGATGAGCGTTACCTTGGCCGCAAGGCATCGCTACTGCTCGCCGGGGAACGGATCGGCGGCGAGGCGGGCGCTGATTTCTTCCGTGCTCCACGGATCGGTTCCGAGAAATGCCCGCACGATCACCGGCTTGAACGAAGCACACGCCACGAGCATCAGCGCGACGCAGCCGCACAGCGTGGCATCCGCCACGCGCAGCCAGCGTCCGGCCTCGCGCACGGGCGCGAGGATGCGGCGCACGCGCTGCTCCAGCTTGCCGCGACCCGGCGCGGCCATGGCGAGACATGCCGCGGAGGAAAGGCGCGTCTTGCGCCCAGAAATTTGCGGGCCCTGCGCGGCAACTCCCATTTTCCAAAGCAGCGTCGCGTAGTCCACCGGCGTGGCCCCGCGCGCGACGACGAGCGCATCGCAGGCAAATTCTCGCTCCACGGCGAGATGCCGGTGCAGCATCCACACGAAGGGATTGAACCAATGCACCGCACACGCGATCTGCCCGAGCGCGTGCGTCCACAGGTCGCCGCGGCGGAAATGGCCGAGTTCATGCAGCAGCACGAGCCGGCGCTGCGCGTGAGTCCAGTCCGCGGCCTCGTCCGGCAGCAGCACGGTGCGGCGGAAAAGTCCCGTCGCGCTCGGCACGAAGCCCGGCCCGGCCAGCATGAGTCGCACGTCGCCGCACAGCCCGAGCGTGCGCTGGCATTCGGCGAGCAGCTTCCGCCACGGGCGGCTCCGCAGCGGCAGCGACCGGCGCACGAGCCTCGCCACCGCGAACGCACCGGCGGCGGTGCGCGCGAGGAGCAGTGCGGCGACGATGGCGAACATCCGCACGAGCCCCGGCGCGACCCCTTCGCTTGCAGCGGCGGCCCATGCCGAGAGGATCGCGGGGGCCTTCACTTCGAGCGTCGGCAGCGGCCGCACGAGACCTGCGCCGAGCGCGATGAGCACGGCAAATGCGACGACTGGCACGACCTGGCGGACGCGCACGCGCCAACCCGCCGGGCACAGCAGCACGCATGCAGACGCCGCACCGGCGACGATGATGCTGCGAAAAAGCCAGTCGTGGAATGCGGGGAGATTCATTTCCGCTTTTTCTGATCGATCAGTTTCCGGATGCGCGCGAGCTCGTCCGAGTCCGTGTCCTTCGGGTCGAGCAGCGTGGCGACGAGGTCCGCCGGGCTGTTGTTGAAAAACGTCGAGAGCAGCCGGCGCAGCGCGCTCTTGCCGGCCTTTTCCTGAGACGCGAGCGGCTCGTACACGTATCGCTTGCCGTCGCGCTCGTGGCGGAGGTGCCCTTTGTTCATGAGCACGGCGAGCAGTGCGCGCACCGCGGAATAGCTCGGCGCATCCGGCAGCGCCCCGTGGATTTCCGTCACAGTCGCGCGGCCGGCGCGCCAGATCACATCCATGATCTGCCGTTCGCGGCGGGAGAGAGGATCGTGCTCGTGGCGGCCTGCAGGCATGTCGGGAAAAATGCGGGGCGCGTGCGGGGCCGTCAACTCAAATGCTGCTTTTTTAGCAAAAAGAACTTGCCGCCACGCCGCGCTTCTGCTGTTTTTTTAGCACATGAAGCCACCCCTCCTCCTCGCCCTCACCGCCGCGCTCACCTTTTCCGGCTGCGCCGCAAAGTACATCAACTCCCCCGCTGTCGCCCGCGCCCGCGAGGCGAAGCGCGCGGAGTTCTCCGACCCGCTCATCGCCCGCGCCACGAATGCCAAACCGACGATGCCATTCCCGGCGACCATCGCCATCGCCGCGAATGATCAAACCGTCCGCGAGCACATTCGCGCGCTCTCCGCGCTCGGGAAACTCGACGGCCTCGACTCGCTCCCGCACCTCGCCCGCACGGTCATCGTCAGCCCCGTGGTCGTCGGCGACACCGATCAGGAGCACCGCATCTCCGCGGACCTGCGGCTGCGCGAGGCCGCGGCGAAACTGCACGCCGACGCCGTCCTGATCATCGCGAACGAATCGCAGCTCACCGACGGCAACCTGGTCGCGCCGCTCACCGCGCTCTCGCTCGGCCTGTTCCCGAACAAGCGCTACGAACTGATCTCCACGGCATTCGCCGCGCTCGTGGACACACGCACGGGCTACATTTACGGCACGAATGAAAAGAGCCGCGCGCGCACAGGCCTCACGATGTCTTGGGGCAGCGACGACGTGATCCGCCGCGCCCGCTCGAAGGCCGAGCGCGAGGCGATGGAAAAACTCTTCGCCGACTTCCCCGCGTTCTGGCGCGGCATCGTGGCGGCGCACCGGCGGTGAGGGCGGGTTGAGCGTTGAGACTTGAGGGGCGATGGGGCAAGCTTTTCACAACTCGTTGCACCAAGCATGATGCCGTCTTCCACCACCCGGGGACGCATTTTTGCCTCCTCTCAACTCTCCACCTCCAACTCTCAACTCCCATGATTCCCGCCCGCGCCGCCCTCCTGCTTGCTGCCTTCGTCCTCACCGGATGCGCGACGCGGAAGACGCCTGCTCCCGCCGAGGCGCGGCGCGACGGCTTCCTGCCCGCGCACGAGCGCCCCGGCCTCGGCACCTCGTGGGGCGAGCAGCGCGAATCATGGGTTGAGCCCGCGGCATTCGCGCGCAGTTCGGCCGAGCGGCCCGCCGCACAGGCGCGCATTTTTTACAACGACCGCGAGGGCGCAAATGCCATGCTCGCATTCCTCGGCGGCGAACCGAAACGCTGCGAGGGACTGCACCACACCGCAGGCGCGCTAGTGCGCCTCGGCCTCCGCAACGCCGCCGGCGAATGGCTCGACTGCCGCGAGTCGAAAAGACGCCACATCGCGACCAGCACCCAAGGCGCGCGCTACGACGTCGTGGTGAAAAATGACGCCCGCCGCGCCCTGGAAGTCCTCGTGAGCGTGGACGGCCTCGACGCGATGGACGGCAAGCCCGCGTCGTTCAAAAAGCGCGGCTACATGCTTGCGCCATTCGAGACGCTCGCCGTCGAGGGTTTTCGCACGAGCCCAGCCACCGTCGCGGCATTCCACTTCGGCGGAATGTCCGACAGCTACGGCCACCGCCGCCACGGCGACACGACGAATGCCGGCATCGTCGGCGTCGCCGTCTTCGAGGAAAAGCGCCGCCCGTCCGCCGAGGAAAAAGCCGATCCGAACAACCGGGTCTGGCGGGCCACGGCCACCCGACCGCCCGGACATGCGCACGGTTTCTCGACCCCGCCGGACGCGTGACGTGGCCCACAGCCGAGCCTCGTGGAAGCGCGTGACCGGCTGATGTCGCACCGGGCGGCCCCGGTTCCGCACGCCTCCATCGCCTCTGCGCCCGCCAGAATCGCGCCAACATTTTCACACACGCGCGGTTCCATTTCATACAGTCCCGCTGGCGCGACTCCGCGCCGACAAAATCTTTCCGATGAAACTCCCCCGCATCTCCCCTGCCCTCGTCGCGCTCGCCACGATCATTTTCTCCACCCTCATCCTCGACGCTGCCGAGCCGCGCTGGCTCGCGGGCGCGGCGAAGGTGGACATCACGCCCGACTATCCCGTGCGCCTCAGCGGCTACGGCTCGCGCAAGACGGAATTTGAGGGCGTCGAGCAGCGCATCTTTGCCAAGGCACTCGCGCTCCGTGCGGGCGATGGCCCGGTCGCCGTCGTGATCACGGTGGATAACTGCGGCGTGCCCGGCCACGTGCGCGACGAGGTCGCGCGACGGCTGAAGGCAAAGGCCGGCGTGCCGGATGAGCGCATCGCGGTGTGCTCGAGCCACACGCATTCCGCACCGATGCTCGGCGGCGTGCTCTCCACGCTCTTCGGCGTGGATGTCCCTGCGGATCACGCCGAGCGCATCATGCGCTACACCCGCGAGACGACGGACAAGCTGGAGCAAGTCGCGCTTTCCGCCATCGCATCCGCGAAGCCGTGCGACCTCGCGTGGGCAAATGGCGAGGTCGGCTTCGCGATGAATCGCCGCTTCCCGACCGCGACCGGATTTGCGAACAAGCCAAACCCGGACGGGCCGACCGATCACGCGCTGCCCATACTTCGCGTCACGGCGGCGGATGGAAAAATCGTCGCGGTGCTCGCCGGCTACGCCTGCCACTGCACGACGACGGGCTTCAACCGCATCCACGGCGACTGGGCCGGCTGCGCGCAGGAGGAAATCGAGAAGGCATTCCCCGGCGCGATCGCGCTCACCGCGCTCGGCTGCGCGGGCGATCAGAATCCAAATCCGCGCGGCACTTACGAACTCGCGATCCAGCACGGCAAGGCGCTCGCGACCGAGACCGCCCGCGTGATGAAAGGCGGGATGCACCCGCTCCCGCCCGCGCTCGATTGCCGCATGAAACGCTTCGCGCTGCCATTCGACACGCTGCCGACGCGCGAGGAATTCGAGCTGCGCGTCACTGGCAAAGGCTCCGGTGCCTATCACGCAAAGAAGCAGCTCGAACGCCTCGACCGCGGAGAAAAACTCGCCACGGAACTCCCGTATTCGGTGCAGACATGGAGCTTCGGCAAAGACCTCGCAATCGTCTTTCTCCCCGGCGAAGTCGTCGTGGACTACAGCCTCCGGCTAAAGCGTGAATACGACGGCAACCGACTATGGGTGAATGCGTATGCCAACGATGTGCCATGTTACATCCCGTCGCGCCGCGTGTGGGAGGAGGGTGGCTACGAGGCTGCGGGCGCGATGCTTTACTATGACCGCCCGACACGGCTCGCACCGCAGATCGAGGAACTGATCATCGGCGCTGTGCGCGAGATTTTGCCGGAGGAATATCGGCGCAGCGCAAAGTAGAGACAGACGGAAACGCCCATGCTCAGAGTGTGTAGCAAAAATTCGCGATGGAGGGCCGAAGGCCCGCATCCCTTTGGGGCGCAAATCTCAGGTGCGATTCGTGACGCAATCCGTGGCGGGGTTCACGGCCTCGTGCCAGTCTCGAAGTCGCCGCGCCAGAGGACATCGGCGGAGACGGGCGCGGCGATCAGCAACGGTGCCGCGAACATCCAGCGGATCAGCGGTCGCTTTTTGAAAGTCGTGCGGCTCATGGCAATCACGCCTTCGCGTCGAGACCGGTGAGCGTGCCGGTGCTGGTGCCGAATTTGCCGGCTTCGATGCCGAGGCGCTGGAGCATGCTCACGAAAAGATTGCACAGCGGTGGCGGACTTTGTGGATCGAACGGGAGGTGCTGCCCGTGCCGGAAGCCGCCGCCGGCGAGGAGTACGGGGAGGTTGCGCGTGGAGTGGCTGCTGCCATCGCCAAGATTGCTGCCGAGGAAAACGGTGGTGCGATCGAGCAGCGTGGACCTGTCTTCCTTTGACTGCCGGAGCTTCGCGAGCAGGTCGCGGACGGTCTTCATCGTTTCGACTTCGACGATCTTGAGCTGCCCGAGTTTGCCGGGATCTTTTCCGTGATGCGAAAGGTCGTGGTGGCCGAGCGACACGCCCGCGATCGGCGGAGCAAATGTCGAACCCGCGAGCATGATGGTGATGAGTCGCGTGGAGTCGGTCTGGAACGCGAGATGCGTGAGGTCGAAGAGCAGGCGCGTGCGGCCGATGAGGTCGGCGGCGTTCGGGATATCAGTGGGCGGCTTCGCATCAACTTTGGGCTTGGGTTTCTTCGCCCAACTTTCGTCGGCGACCATGCGCTCCTCGAGTTCGCGGACGCTGGTGAGATATTCATCGAGCTTGTCGCGGTCCTCGCTGCCCAGGCCGGAGCGCATCGTCTTCGCCTGAACGCTCACATCATCGAGGATGCTGCGGCCATCTTCGAGGCGTCGCATCTGCTCCTGCACCTCGTCGGCGCGGCCTTCGAGAAACAGGCGCGCGAAGACCTTCGACGGGGAATTATCCGCGGGGATGAGCGCGCCGGTGCGTGTCCACGAAAGTCCGCCCGAGCCTTCACCGGAAAGCGCGAGGCTTGGGAACCGTGTTTGCGTGCCGATGTGCTCGGCGGCGAATTGATCAAGCGAGATCGCATTCCGAAAACCCGGCCTGCCCGCGCCCGGGACGCCGGTGAGAAAACTCGCCGAGGCCTGGTGTGCGAAACCCGATCCCATGCCTGCGTGCGCCAGCCCGGAGACGACCGTCATGTCATCCCGAAATTCGTTCAGGATTTCCAGGTAGGGCGAGGGCGCATAGTCCCTGCCGGTTTGCTGCGGAAAAAAATTGTCCGGGTGCAATCCGAGCGGCGCGCAGATGCAGATCATTCGACGCGGCGCAGTGCTCGACGATGCGCGTTTAGGGTCGCCGGCAAGGGCGTCGAGCCACGGCAGCGCGAGTGAGATGCCTGCGGTGCGGAGGAAGGTGCGGCGTGGGATTTTCATGGGAGGCCTACTTGGTCTGGAAGACGGTGCTCTGGACGATCTCGTGGATCAACGAACGAAAGCCGTAGTTCCCTTTGCTGACGTTGCTGACGATAGTTTCGACGTGCGCCTTATCCGCCTTGGCAGGGGCCGCGCCAGTCGAGTAGGCGAGCAGCTTTTCCGTGAGGGAGCGCGCGAGCTGATCTTTGTCTTCGAGGATGAGCTTCTTGTATTCGTCCATGTCGCGAAAGCGCCGCCCATCGGGCAGCATGTCGGCGGGATCGACGGCGGGGCCGGGGCGGACGCGGCGGCCTTGGGCGTCTTTCTCTCCCCCGTTGGTGAGCGCGCGATATTTTTCGCGCCATCCGCCGATGACGTCGAAGCTCTCCAGCGCAAATCCCGGCGGATCGATCTTGCTGTGGCACGTCGCACAACTCGCGACCTGCCGGTGCTTCGCCAGTTGCTCGCGGATCGTCGTCGCGCCACGGATGTCCGGCTCGATGGCCTCCACATCCGCGGGCGGCTTCGGCGGCGGTGTGCCGAGGATTCGCTCCAGCACCCACGCGCCGCGAATGACCGGCGATGTCGTGGTGCCGTTGGCGGTCACCTTGAGCACGCTGCCCATCGTGAGCAATCCGCCGCGGTGACTCTCCGGCGTCAGCGTGACCTTGCGCATCTCCGTGCCCTCGATGCCGGGGATGCCGTAGTGCTTCGCGAGGCGTGCGTTCATAAAAGTGAAATCCGACGAGACGAAATTCGTGAGGGGCAGGTCGCGTCTCAGCACTTCGTCAAAGAACAGCGAGGTCTCCTTGAGCATCGCGGTCTTGAGGATGTCGTCATACTCGGGGTAGAGCGTGCGGTCGGGCAAAGTGGCGTCAATCGCGCGAAGGCTCAGCCACTGTCCGGTGAAATTTGCCGTGAAAGCCTTCGCCTTTGGATCGCCCAACATTCGCTCGACCTGCGCGCGCAGCACGTCGGGCGCGTGCAATTTTTTCTCCACGGCGAGTTTGAGCAGCGGCTCGTCAGGCATGGAACTCCAGAGGAAATATGAGAGCCGGCTGGCGAGCGCAAAGTCGTCGAGCTTCGGCGCGTGCCCCTTCTCGCGCAGGAAGAGAAAATTCGGCGAGACGAGTACGGCCTTGAGCCCGACGCGCATCGCCTGCTCGAATGAGTATTTCTGGTCCAGCCTCGCGTTCACGCGCACGAGGAAGGGCTCGATGTCCTCATCCGTCACCGGACGTCGGAACGCGCGCCGCGCAAACTCGCGCAGGATGCGCTCCGCATCAATCTTCGGCTGCTCGGACACGACCTCGCGGCGATCGGGATCGCCCGGAGTCGGCGCGGACGCCTGCTTGAGTTCCCCGAAGATCGCCTTGTGGCTCGGCGGCGGCCACGACTCCAGCAGCGGGCCTTCGACATCCACCCACTGAATCACCAAACCCGGTCCGGCATATTTGTCGGCACCCACTTTCTCGATGGCCGGCGGCAGCGCGGGCAGTCCGTCGGCGAGGATGCGAATGCGATTCTCCGGCTCCAGTTGCTCGGTGAATTCGATGACGGTCGGCTTGTTGGCCGGCACGGCATAGTAGTCAATCAGCCGCTCCTCGGTCACCTCCTTGAGCGTGCCTGCCGTGACGTGAAAATTGATCGGCTTCCCCTCGCTCTGAAAGCCGTAGCCCGAGATGCGGAAGCGATATTTCCCCCGCACATGGCTGCGGAAATTCCACATCGTCACGCGGACATTGGCCGACACCCAGGAACTGAAAATGGCCACGCCATCATCCACATGGCGATAGACACTTCCCGTCGCCTTCACCGAGCGCTCTTCCTTGATGTCGAAGCGCTTCTTGAGCAGCCACGGACGCGGCTGGTTCACGATGGCCTCGTCGAGCACGCGGCCCGCCGCGTCGAGGTAGCTGCGCATGAGATACGACGACGTGTGCAGCAGTTCGGCGCTGTTGTCGAAGCCGCTCGTCGCAGTGTCAGGCGGCAGCAGGTCGGACAAATCCACCTCGACACCGAGAAGATCGCGCACCGTATTCGCATACTCCGCGCGATTCAACCGGCGCATCACCACGCGGCCCTCGGCAGTCCGCCTTGCGATCTCCGCCGCAGCCACACGCTCGCCGATCCAGCCGGTCAATGCCGTCACTTCCTCCGCTGGCGGACGCGGCCTTTTCTTCGGCGGCATATCACCCGACACGAGCTGCTCGAGGATGCGCTCCCAGCGATCACGGTTTGCCTTCCCCGAAAAATCCGCCGTCATGTTTTCCAGCGTGAGATCACCCTTTGGCTTTTCGCCGCGGTGGCACTTCACGCAGTGCTGCTCGAAGAACCCGCGAAAATCCGTATCCGCAGCGTGCGTGAAAAATTGCATCACCACGAGCGCACTGAGCATGCAGGCGATGCGCCGTGCAGTCGTGGCAGAGTTGCGTGGATTTTTCATGAGGGCTGCGGCTTCGGGCGAAGCTACTTGTTCAGGAAGACCCGGCTCCCGACGACTTCGTGAATCAAAGATCGGAAGCCGTAGT
This sequence comes from Spartobacteria bacterium, assembly GCA_025355595.1. Lineage (GTDB taxonomy): Bacteria > Verrucomicrobiota > Verrucomicrobiia > Chthoniobacterales > Chthoniobacteraceae > SXWH01. The sequence continues at coordinate 4,418 of JANXZI010000488.1, read as the reverse complement.
TTTTCGCGCCCACCTTGGCGACGATCTGCTCGACGACTTCGCGGTCGGCAAACTGGATGTCCGCGCCGGTCGCATAGACCATCAGCTTTTGCGTGAAGTTGCGCGCGAGCTGGTCTTTGTCTTCGAGCAGGATTTTCTTGTAGTCCTCGATGTCCGCGAACGCGCGGCCCCCAGGAGTCCTGTCACCCTTCTCGACATCACGGCCATTCTTGTGCTGATGCTCCAGCGAAGCCGCGTGCAACTGCGTGCGTAGAAACGGCGTCGTCGCATCGAGGTCGCGCTGCGGAGGACGCTCGCGTTTCTTCGGGGGCATCTCGCCGGCGACGGGCTTGTCGAAAACTTGCGCCCACGTCGCAGCCGCATTCCCGTCGCGGAAATCCGCCGCGAGCGTGTCCAGCCGCAGCCCCGCCTTTTGCGTCTCTGCGTCATGGCAGTCAACGCAATGCGCTTCGATGAACGGCTTCAGCGAATCCTTCGGCAGACCTTTTGCAGCGGCGGCAGCCTTCGCCTTCTCGGCGTGAAGCGTGACGAGCGGCGCGAGCAGCAGGAGGCAAAAAAGTGCGGGCGTGTATTTCACTTTGCGCGTGTCGGATTTGGGAAGGGGGGAGGTTAATCTGCCGGAGGAGTCCGTTGTTAGACAGTCCGAACAATGACCGGCGTAGCGTCTGTGCGATGCCGTCGGAGAACCCGGACACGACGGACTTCGCTCGCTCGGTGACGCTTCATCGCTGAAGCATCAGGTCGCCGTGATGCAAAATGCACGAATGTGGCGGCGCAACCAAACCGGCGCGGCTGGAAACCCCGCCTACTTTCCGTAGTCCGCGGCGTCGAGCGAGGCGCTGATGATTTCCTGCTCGTTGCGCGTGATAATGTGTTTGTTCGCGTACGCGGGATGCACCCAGTTCACCGCGCCGAGTTCACGGCGCCCGCCGCGGCGGTTGTCGGGCGTGATGAGCGGCGTGCGACTGAGTTCGTGCCAGCCATCCGGTTGCAGGTCTGCCGTGATAAGTTCGCCGCGGTCGTTGTTGATGAAATAGCGCCCTCCATTTTGCACGATGAAGGCCGCCGCCCAGCGCGCCTTTTCGCGCGTCACCTGCTGCGATTCCCACTCGCGCTCGCCGTCCGCCGCCTTGATGCACCGGAACTGCCCGTAGCTGCACACGCCGTAGATGTGCCCGCCCTTGAACACCGGCGTGCCGATGAGCGAATGCAAATCCGCGGTGTTGATTTCGCTGCTTGTGCCGCTGCGCCACACTTCGCGCACTGCGGGCTTCTTCGGATCGAGTTCGAGCATCAGCGAGCCGTTGTAGAATGCGCTGACAAAAAGCCGGCTACCGCTGACGATCGGCGTCGGGATGCTGAGGCCGACGCGCAACGGAAACGGCACCTGCCAGTAAATCGCGCCAGTCTCCGCGTTCAGCGAAAAGAGCGCCGTCGAGTGCCAGAAGATCATCTGCCGCGCGCCTCCCGCCTCGACGAGGATCGGCTGTCCGTAGCCGGGCTCCGCGGGCGTCTCGATGGCACGCCACTTTTCCTCGCCAGTCAGCTTGTCAAAGGCCACGAGCGTCGCGCCCTTCGCGCCGCCGCCCACGACGCAGATCACGCGCGGGCCGTCCACAAGCGGCGCGCTCGCCGTGCCCCAGATCGGTGGACGCAGGCCGTAGTCGGTGACGAAATCCTTTTTCCAAACGACCCTGCCGGTCTTCGCTTCGAGGCAGTTCATGAGGCCACGCGCGCCGAGCACGTACACGCGATCCCCATCCACGGTCGGCGTCGCGCGCGGGCCGGTCTCGTACGAGATGCCCGCGTAGGCGGCCGGCCATTCGGTGCGCCACAAAATCTTGCCGGTTTTTTCGTCGAGGCACAGCGCGCTCTCGACACCGCTCTTGCCCGTCGTCGGCGAAAAATCGCTGACGAACACACGACCGTCCGCGACAGACGGGCCGCTGTATCCGCCGTGGATCGGCGTGCGCCATGCGACCTTCAGTTCCGCCGGAAGTTTCTCGACGATGCCCGTCTCATTCCACACACCGCCACGGCCCTTCCCACGCCACTCCGGCCAGTCCTCCGCACGCAGCGGAAACACATCACTGACGAGTGAAAACGCGACTAGAAAACGAACGAGAGACGCGGGGGGACGGAACATGCGCGGACAATGGAGAGGCGATGTGCAGCGCGCAATACAGCAGGCGCGTGATCGACGTCCCAGCACGCAGAAACATAGCCCTCCTCCCTCCTTCGGCGGCGACGATTTTTTGCGGCTACTTCGCCGCCTGCCGCCCGATGCCGTAGTACTGGAAGCCGAGTTGCTTCATCGTCGCGGGATCGAAAAGATTGCGGCCGTCGAAAACGAGCGGGGTGTGCATCGCGACTTTCACAGCGGCGAGATCCTGATTCACAAATTCCTTCCACTCCGTGGCGAGGACGAGGGCCTCGGCTCCGGTGGCGGCTTCGAGCGGGGTCTTCGCGAGCTTCACGCTCGACGGGATGAGCTTCCACTCGATGGCTTTTTCCATGCCCTTCGGATCGTAGGCGGTGACGTGCGCGCCCTCAGCGACGAGACGGTTCACGAGATCGATGGCGAGCGAATTGCGCACGTCGTCGGTGTCGGGTTTGAAGGTGAGGCCCCACACGGCGATCTTTTTTTCCCGGAGAACCCAGAGGCTGTCGCGGAGCTTTTTCAGGAAGCGGTCGAGCTGCGTGGCGTTGATGCGCTCGACTTCCTTGAGCAGCGTGAACGGCACGCCGAGTTCGTCAGCGATGGCGATGAAGGCCTTCACGTCCTTCGGGAAGCACGAGCCGCCGTAGCCGAGGCCGGCATTCAGAAACTGACGGCCAATCCGGCGGTCCATGCCGATGCCGTCGGCGACGAGCTCGACATCCGCACCGCTCGCCTCGCAGATGGCGCTCACGGCATTGATGTAGCTGATCTTGAGCGAAAGGAATGAGTTCGCCGCGTGCTTGATCAGTTCGGCGCTGTTCACGTCGGTGACGAGCACGGGTGCCTTGAACGGGGCGTAAACGCGCTGCATGACGTCGGTGGCGCGAGCGCTCGATGTGCCGACGACGATGCGGTCGGGCTTCATGAGGTCGGGCACCGCGCAGCCTTCGCGGAGGAATTCAGGATTCGAGACAACGTCGAATTCCGCAGCGGGATTATAGCGGCGGATCGTGGCGGCGACGCGCTCGCCGGTGTTCACGGGCACGGTGCTCTTGTCCACGATCACGCGGTATTGCCCGGGCTTGAGCGCCGAGGAAATTTCACGCGCGACCTTTTCGATGAAGGTCATGTCCACCGAGCCATCCGGCTGCGGCGGCGTGGGCACGGCGATGAAGACGACCTGGCTCGCGTCCACGCCTTCCTGCGTGGAGGTCGTGAAGCGCAGGCGTTTCGCACCGACATTGCGATGCACGAGTTCATCGAGGCCCGGTTCGTAGATGGGGATTTTGCCCGCGAGGAGCATGTCCACTTTACGCTGATCATTGTCCACGCAGATGACGTGGTGGCCGACTTCAGCGAAGCAGGCGCCTGTGACGAGGCCGACGTAACCGGATCCGATAATGCAGAGGTCCATAAAAAAGGGCGCGACTTATGCGCGGAGAGCGCGCGGGGGGCAAGGGGAAGTTGCGTGGCGATTGGATTTCCAGCGCCCGCTCGTCAGGTCGAAAAAATCGGCGCGCGTGCCGAAATTTACGGCTTCAGCCAGCCCATACTGCCCATCCATTCGCCGACGCGCACGAGCCACTCGGCAGTCGGCAGGCCGCTCTTTCGCATTCCGAAGCCGTGCCCGCCCTTCGCGTAGATGTGCAGTTCCGCCGGCAGGTTCAGCTTTTTGTATTCGAGATAAAGCAGCGCGCTGCCGCTCGAACTGGTCTGGTTCTTGTCGTCGCCCGCGTGGACGAGGCACATCGGCGGCGATTTCTCCGTCACCTTCATCTCGGGCCGCAGCGTGAAGGTGTCATCCTTCGTAACGAGGTATGCGGGATAGACGGGGATGGAAAAATTCGGCGTCGCGTCCTCGGCATCGAGCACGGGATCCACCGTGTAAGTGCGCTCATTTGCGTGCAGCGTGGCCATCACCGTGAGGTGCCCGCCCGCGGAGAATCCGAGGATGCCCACGCGATCCGGCTTCACACTCCACTCCGCCGCGTGATGCCGCACGAGGCCGAGCGCGCGCTGTGCGTCCTGGAGCGGATACTTGCTCGGATCGGCCTTGTCCCGCGCAGGGACGCGGTACTTCAGCAGCACGCCGGTGACGCCGATTGTGTTCAGGTATTCGCACACCTGCGTGCCTTCGTGCTCGATGGCGAGGATGCCGTATCCCCCGCCCGGCGCGACGATCACCGCGGTGCCGTTCGGCTTCTCCGGCTTGTAGATCGTGATGGTCGGCTCGGAGACATTCGTCACGCGCTTCACA
>JANXZI010000444.1 GCA_025355595.1 Spartobacteria bacterium | reverse complement strand
ATCCACGAAGCCCTCGCCGGTATAGACCTGAGGGAAGGCGGAAATGGCGCATACATCATGGGCAAGGGCACGGAAGACTTCCTCGGCGGCAGTCTCGGGTTTCGATCCCGCGATGAGGCTTTCGAGATATTTATGAAAGGGCGCGTATTTCGCCTCGGGAACATCTGCAATCGTGAACTGGCCGAGTGTGAGCGGAATTCTGTCGCGCTAAGCGAAAGCGCGAAGTGTGGAGAGAATTTCAGCAGTGCTCACGTGAGCGTATCGTCTAGGGAAACTCTCCCGCTCTGTCACGCGCAGCGCACGAATTTTCCCGTAGCGATGCCGCGGTGCGCTACGGTGCCACGAACGCCTTCTCCGGCGGCTCGTAGGTGACCATCAGATCCTTCACGTAAATCTCCGCGCGCGGCACCGGCGCGAATTTGGTGAGGTAGAGCGCCTTCTCCGGCAGTTCGACAATGAGCTTCCTGAACTTGAGCGGATACTTCACCACGCCGTCGCCGGTGTGTTTCCACTGGCTGCTGTACGGCCAGTGGTAGCCTTCGCCGGGATAGTTTCCCGGCAGCGGGAAGCGCAGGTAGCGCCAGCCCTCGAAATTGATCCGGCTGCGCTGCCACGGGTCGTTTGTGTTCCAGTCGCCGACCTTCATTTCCTTCATCGTGGCGAGTTCCTGCGCGCTCATCCAGTCGGCCATCCAGCGCGTGGCTTCCTTGCCCATCGGCGCGCCGATGCTCGTCCAGCGCTGGCCGCCGGCGTCCTCGAGTTCGAAGATGATGCGGCCCCAGCCGCCGTTGCCGTTCACCATCAGCCCGATCTCGGTGGGCGCACCGGGAATCTCGATGCCGCTCTGGTGCGCGAGGACGGAATACATCGGGAGAAAACTGGAGCCGTCCACCGGCAGGCGCGGGGTGATTTTCAGTGCGGCCCTCTCGCCGGCAAATTCGGCGACCGGCTCGAACGCGAAGTTTCCTTTGCGTCGCGGGTTTTCGAAATTGAAGAACTCCAGCTCGGTGCTGCGTTCGGTTTCGATTTTCCAGTCGGAGAGTTGATCGAGTGACGAAATGAGAAACGTCGCGGCTGTCTGCGGTGCCACTGCGAGCTTCGCGGGCGTCGGCTTTTTGCCAGTCGGCTTTGGCGGTGAGGGCAGTGGCGGGGCGGTTTCCATTTTTGCCGCGCCGGGTGTGATGCCGGTGATCGCGCGCGACGTCGTGAGGAAGATCGGCTCGCTGGAAATTTCGAGCGACACGCCACCCTCGAAAATTTCCACCGGCAGCCCATTGCCCATGATGTCCACCGTGCCGCCCTGGTCGGCATTCATCGTGAGCTGCCGAGTGCCGCGCAGCGTCCACAGCACGGTCACAAATCCGCCTTCGCGTTTCTTGAACTCCACCGCATACACCACCGGCGATCCCGTCGGCACGGCGCGCGTGAATTTTGCGCCGTCGAGCTGCTGCGTCATCGTGGCGATGGCGACATAGCTCGGTTTCGGACGCACGTCCGGTTTCACGAAACAGAAGCCGCACGCGCCCCAGTTGCTGAAGTAATACGAGTTTCCCATGTCCGTGATGCTGCCCTGCCGGATGACCGGGATGCCCCACGCGAGCGAGTGCATCGCGTGCCGCACAAAGTAGCTCGCCTGCGTGCGCAGCGAAAGGTTGCCGGGGTTCGTGTTCGGGTAGCAGATTTCGTAGCATTGCGTGATCGGTTTGTCCTTGTAGCCGTACGCGTCGAGGATCTGCCGGTCCATCCACAGGCCCGCATTGTTCGCGACGAAATCGAGCGGCTGCGTCTCGGGCATGCGCGCGAAGCAGCCTGCTTCGTTGCCGCGCGAGTCGAAGAGTTCCGTCGGAAATTTGTGCCGCGCGAATTCCTCCATGAGGTGCGGATTGCCGTTGCCAAAGGCGAGCTTCGCATCGGGAACCTTCGCGCGAGCGGCCTTCGACGTCGCGGTCGCCTCCTTCCACATTTCGTCGAATTTCGCCTGCTCCTTTTCATCGAGCTTATACGGCGGGCGGCCCGTGAAGACATCCGGCGTGCGCATGATGTGCGGGCCGCTGATCGCATTCTCGTGGAAAATGAGGATGC
>JANXZI010000424.1 GCA_025355595.1 Spartobacteria bacterium | reverse complement strand
CTCGTCTTCAGCGGGCTCTACGCGACGTTCGATGAACTGCCTTTCGGCACGCTCGATCTGTACTCGCTCTTCGTGGACGAGCCGCGCGGCAACACGTCCAATGTGCAGGGCGGCGTCGGAGCGGCCTTGCCGGGAACGACGGGTGCGCCCTCACGGCACAGCGACTTCGTCACCCTCGGCACGCGCATCAAGGGCGATCCGAAAAAACTGAGCGGCCTCGAATTCCAGGGCGAATTCGCCTACCAGGTCGGCGACGTGCGGGGGCTCAGCCTGAACGCCTTCGCGGCAAATGTAGGTGTCGGCTACAACTTCGACCTGCCGATGAAGCCCCGCATCTACGCGGAATACAACTTTGCCTCCGGCGATGGCAATTCCGGGGACGGCAATGTCGGCACGTTCCAGAACCTCTTCCCCACGAACCACAAGTTCTACGGAATCATGGATCTCTTTGCGTGGCAGAATCTGCACAACGCGATGCTGAGTTTCAAAGTCACGCCGGCGAAAAACGTGACCGCACAGGTGGACTTCAACGCCTTCTGGCTCGCGGATACGAATGACTCGTGGTATCGCGCCAACGGTCTCACCACCGTGCGTCCGCTGAACGCCGCCGCGCGCCGGTCGAGCGACTACTGCGGCTCGGAACTGGCCTTCATCGTCACCTGGAATCCGTGCAAGGTCGTCCAAATCCAGGGCGGCTACAGCCACTTCTTCGCGGGCGATTACCTGAAGGGCACCGGCTTCCACAGCGATGCCGACTTCGGCTACGTGCAGGCGACGATCACGTTCTGACACGCAATCGGCCCGTGGCTGCGATGCCCTCATCGCAGGGCGGCGGAAGGCGCCCCCGCCTCCCCCGCCTCCGCCGCCCTCACGCGGCGCTCACGATCACGCGACGAGATGTCGATCCCACCCTTCTGCGACGAGGGCGTCGCAGCCACGGTGTCCCCGTGGCAGTCACTCCGACGGCGCATTTTGCACACCCAGGCTGCGCAGGCTGTGCAAATGCAAACACCGTCGGGAAGACTGTGCAGGCCGTGCGGAACATAAAGTTTGGCTGCGCGCGGTTTGTTTTTGCGGGGTTCGCGGAGAGCGCAAATGCATCTTCACCTCTGGCAGCGGGGCTACCGACGGATGATATGAAAAATATTCACGCATTGCATGAAATCTTTGCAGATGCCTCATCGTGCCGGAGGGAGCATGGTGGCATCACGGTAGCTAATGGGGGAGCCGCGCACCTTTCGGGGTGCATCGAAAACATCCACCAACACACGCCCTTGAATCTCTCCACGCTTAAAAAGGCAGGCCACTTTCCGACGCTCGTCTCGGCGTTCCTTTACTTCGACTACAGCTTCATGGTCTGGACGCTCCTCGGCGTCCTCGCGAACCAGATCGCCGCGCCGGAGTCGCTGAATCTCAGCGCGCAGCAGCGGTTCTTCATGGTCTCGGTGCCGATTCTTTTTGGCGGCCTTTTCCGCCTCGCGCTCGGCCTGCTCGTGGATCGCATCGGCGCAAAGCGCACGGGCATCATCGCGCAGCTCGTCGTGATGACGGGTCTGGGTGTTGCGTGGTTCTTCGGGCTGAGAAATTACGAGGCCACGCTCGCGATGGGCGCGGTGCTTGGCGTCGCCGGCGCGAGCTTCGCGGTCGCGATGCCGCAGGCGGGCCGCTGGTATCCGCCAAACATGCAGGGCCTCGTGATGGGCCTCGCCGGTGCTGGAAACATCGGCGTGGTGATTGACTCGCTGCTCGCGCCCCGGCTCGCGGCGGCTTACGGCTGGCAGTCGGTCTTCGGCTTCGCGCTCATCCCCGCGTTCCTCGTGCTCGCGATCTACATTATCTTTTCCAAGGAGCCGCCGAACCCCGCGACGCCGAAAAAACTGGGCGACTACTTCCGCATGTTCAAGGACAAGGATGTCCACTGGTTCTGCTTTTTCTACACCGTCACCTTCGGCGGATTCGTCGGGCTGGCCTACTCGCTCGGCATGTATTTCAAGGATCGCTTCGGCCTCACAAACTCGCAGGCTGGCGACCTCGTGGCGCTCTGCACGGCCATCGGTGCGCTCGGCCGGCCGATTGGCGGCGCGATTTCCGATCGCATTGGCGGCATCCGTTCGCTGCATGTCTATTATTCCGTGGCGTGCGTCGCGCTTGTGCTCGGCGGCCTCGTGAACAATCTCTATCTCAATGTCGCCGCGTTCTTCGTCGCGTGCGGCGCGTTCGGCATGGGCAATGGCTCCGTCTTTCAGCTCCTCCCGCAGCGTTTCGGCAAGGAACTCGGCCTCATGACCGGCCTCGTCGGCTGCGGCGGCGGCCTCGGCGGATTCCTGCTCGCAAACATGATGGGCCAGAGCAAGCAGCACTTCGGCACCTACCTCACCGGCCTGCTGATTTTCGCGAGCCTCTGCATCTTCGCTCTCATCGGATTGAAACTCGTGAAGACCCGCTGGCGCACGACGTGGGGTGCGGTCGCTGCGGCGCGAATCTGACCACTGATTCCTTGAAAGTCACACTCACCAGCTACGGCCTGTCAAAACGCGACGGCGTGGAATCCGAGGATTCCTTCGCCGTGAAGTCGTGGGACGAGACCGTCATCGCCGTGCTTGCCGACGGCGCGGGCGCGGCACGGGATGCGCGCGAGGCGGCCACGCGCATCGTGAAGTCGCTGATGAGCAATTACGCCGTGCGCCCCGCGGGCTGGACTCCACAAAAGGCGCTCTCGGAATTCACGAAGATCATCAACCACACCCTGCACCATGAGTCGCTCGTGCGGCACTCCGCGCCGGAGATGATCTCCACGCTCTCGGTCGCCGTCATCGAGGGCAACCGGCTCTTCGGCCTCAATGTCGGCGACTCGCGTGTGTATCTCTCCCGTGGTGGCCAGCTCTCGCAGCTCTCACTCGATCACGTGATCAATGACCGCGCCTTCTCCCATGTGCTCCAGCGCGCCATCGGCCTCGCGCCGGAAGTCGAGCCGCATTGCTTCGAGACCGAGCTTCATGATGGCGACATCGCATTCCTCTGCTCCGACGGCGTCTCGAATGTGCTGAGCGACGACGTGCTCTCGCAAAAGCTTGCGCATCACACCGCCGCACGCGCCATCGTGCAGCACTCACGCGAACTCGCGACCGAGGACACGCTCGATGATGCCAGCGCGATCGTGATTGATATTGTCCGGGCTGGTATGCTGCGCGCCGTGAGCCAGCTCCCCCTCCGAATTCCCGAGACACTCCGAAAGGGCGAGATCATTGACGGCTACGAACTCGTGCGCCCCTTCCAGCACAGTGACCGCGTGTGGCTCGCGACGAAGGACGAGCGGAAATGGACGATCAAATTTGCGCCGCTGGAGGCGCTCAAAGACGAGGAAATCCTCGCGCGCTTCGTCAAGGAGGCGTGGAACGCGCAGCGCGCCGCCGAGACAGCGCCCGAGCCGTTCGTCGCGGCATTCACGCCGGAGCGCGCGACCGTGCGCTATTACGTGCAGGAATTTGTCGAGGCGCCAAATCTCAAACGGGTCCTCGAGGCGCGCGCGCTCGGCTCCGATGAAGCCGTCTCGCTCGCGAAGCTGCTCTGCTCCGCGAGCCAGAAGCTCCTCGGCCTCGATCTCGTGCATGGCGACCTGAAGCCGGAAAACGTGCTCGTGATTTCCGACTACGCGAAGCTGCGCTTCAAGCTGATTGACCTCGGCAGCGCGGCGGAAATCTTCAGCGTCACCTCGCGCGCGGGCACATCGAGTTACCTCGCGCCGGAGCGCTTCCACGGCGCACCGGTCTCCGAGCGGACGGAGATTTTCGCCATCGGCGTCACGCTGTACGAGGCGCTCACGCGCACCTTTCCATTCGGCGAGATCGAGCGTTTCCAGACACCTGTCTTCCACCCGCCGAAGCCGCCGAGCAGGCTGAATCCGAACATCCCGCCGTGGCTCGATCACGTCATCCTCCGCGCGATCAGCATCGAGCCCGCGCGCCGCTACCAGCACTTCAGCGAACTCGCGTTCGATCTCGATCATCCGGACAAGGTCGAGCCGTTCTTCCAAAAGGACGCGCCTCTCCTCGAACGCGATCCGCTGAAATTTTACCGCACCGGCTTCTGGCTGCTGCTCGCCGCTTGCATCGTCCTTCTCGCCCGACTCCTTGCCTCGCATTGATGAACCGCATTCCATTCATTCCCGAAACCGCGCCATTCAACGCCGAGCAGCGGATGTGGCTGAACGGATTTCTCGCCGGTGTTTTTTCCGACGCAAATCCCTCCGGTGCCGCCGCGCTTGCGGGCGCACTCGGTGCGAGTGTCCATTCCGCGGGGCCGAAGACGCCGCTCGTCGTGCTCTACGGCAGCCAGACCGGCACCGCCGAGGGCCTTGCGAAAAAGACGAAGGCCGAGGCCGAAAAACGCGGCTTCGCTCCGAAGCTCGTGAGCATGGAAAAGTTCGCCGACGTGGATCTGACGAAGGAGCCAAACGTCCTCGTGATCGCCAGCACCTACGGCGAGGGCGAGCCGCCGGACATGGCGAAGGGATTCTGGGACTGGCTGAAGAGCGACACCGCGCCGAAGCTTGAGCACCTGCGCTACAGCGTCCTCGCACTCGGCGACACGAACTACGCGGACTTCTGCCAGTTTGGAAAAAATTGCGACGAGCGTCTCGCCGCCCTTGGAGCGGAGCGCGTCGCGGAGCGCAAGGACTGCGACGTGGAATATGACGCGCCGGCGGCGGAGTGGACGGCGAGTGTTTTCGCCGCGCTGAGCGAAGGACTCGCGCAGGCAGGAGCGGGAGCAAACGGCAGCGCCGGAGAAAAATCCGAAATCCGAAATCCGAAATCCGAAATTGATGAAGGCTGGTCGCGGAAGAAGCCATTCCCCGCGCGGCTGACCGCAAACCGCAGACTGAGCACCGAAGGTTCCGGCAAGGACGTGCGGCATTTTGAAATCAGCCTCGCAGGCAGCGGCCTCACGTATGAAGTCGGCGACGCGCTCGGTGTCATCCCGTCGAACTGCCCGGCCCTCGTCAGCGAAGTCCTCGCGACGCTCGGCTGCGACGGCGAGGAAGCCGTGAAGACCGCCGCCGGCGAACTTCCGCTGCGCCTCGCGCTCACGCAGCACTTCGACATCACGAAACCGTCGCAGCAACTTTTGCATGCAGTCGCGAACCATTCGCCCGGCGCGGTGTTCGCGCCGCTGCTCGATCCGTCGAAAAAGGAGGAGCTGAAGAAGTGGCTCTACGGACGCGAAATCATGGATGTCCTCGGCTGCCTCGCAACGCCATTCGCCGCGCAGGAATTTGTCCCGCTGCTGAAAAAGATTGCGCCGCGACTTTACTCGATCTCATCGAGCCTCAAGGCGCATCCCGACGAGGTGCATCTCACCGTCGCCGCCGTCCGCTACGATGCGCATGGCCGCAGCCGCAAGGGCATCGCCTCGACCTTCCTCGCGGATCGCGTGGGCGAGACCGGCGATGTGCCCGTGTATGTGCAGGCGTCGCACGGCTTCAAGCCGCCTGCGAACGGCGACACGCCGATGATCATGGTCGGCCCCGGCACCGGGGTCGCGCCGTTCCGCGCCTTCCTCGGCGAGCGCCGGGCGGCGGGGGCGGCGGGTAAGAACTGGAG
>JANXZI010000382.1 GCA_025355595.1 Spartobacteria bacterium | reverse complement strand
CGAAGCGCGCGTTGAACTCCTCGAGCGGCAGCCCGCCGTCCTCGATCGTCGCCCAGCCGTCGTAGCCCGCTCCTTCGAGCGCGGCGCGCACGGCGGGCCAGTCAATGCTCCCGTCGCGCGGATGCACGAATTTTCCGCCGTGGCCGTCCGGGTTCAGCTTGAAATCCTTCACATGCAGTTTCGCGATCAGCGGGCCGAGCGCCTTGATCCAATCCTGCACCGGCACAGGCGTGTATTTGACGTGATTGCCGATGTCGAAATACGCCTTCACCCACGGGCTCGCGAAGGACGCGATGAAGTGCCGGTAGAGCGCGGGCCTCACCCAGAGATTGTTCCAGACGTTTTCGAGCGCGATGATGACTTTCAGTTCCTCCGCGAGTGGGATCAGTTTTTCGACCGCTGCGCGCGACCCGTCGGTCGCCTTGTTTTGCGCCGCGATGTACGCGTCAAACTTTGTATTGTCCCCTTCCACGACGCGCGAAACGTGCCCTTTTTTTTTGTCGAATTTGATGTCAAACTCCCACGGCTCAGGCATCGCGATACCGCCGACCTTGCACGGCACGACGAGAATCGCATCGGCCCCGTAGCCCTTCGCGGCGCGCAGCGCGAGGCGCACCTGCTCCTGCGAATTCTCGACCGCCTTCGGATCATCGCTGTTGAAGCTCATCCACCCGCGCAGCACGGAATGCACGCGCATCCCCATCCCCTCGGCGATCACGCGGCCTTGCGCGGCCTCCTCCTCGGGGCAGATGTGCGTCGTCTCCACGCCCTGAAATCCCGCGGCCTTCAGCGGCGCGAGCGCGGCCTCCGTGACCTTGCCAATGATTTTCGCCTTGCGAATCTTGCTGCGAAATTCCGCAGCGCGCACGGGCTGCGGCGCAAGCACCGAGCACGCGGTGGCGGCGGATGCTGCGGCGAGAAATTGACGGCGGGAGAGGGATGTTTTCATGGGGGAGGAATGGGAACGGTGATTTTCCCGTGAGCAGAGCCGCTGGCAATGCGATTCTCGTCTCAGGGCCATCGCGGCAAAATTTATATGGAGTGCGGCGATTCACCGCACTCCAAAAATCCGCCGCGTGAAGCACGCTGTTCCCCTCGGCGCATGAACCGCTTTTGCGAGACTCAATTGGACACTACCGGCGCTTCCGCTGGCTTGCGCTGCCGGTTGGCATCCGTTTCACTCCGCTGCATGAACATTCTGAACCCCCTGATCGGAAACGCTGCGCTAGCCAGGAGGATCGCAGCATGGCTTGTGATGATGACCCCGATTGATCACGCGCAGTACGGTCACGCGCAGGATGCCCCGCCTTCCCCGCCGCCAGCGGAATCTTCGGAACCCGCGCAGACGGAAATGCAGAAGTGGATCGCGACGACGGATGCGCAGTGGCAGGCTTCGCTGAAACGCGACGTGACCGACGTGCATCTGACCGAGCTGGAAAAACTGAAGCAGCAGTATGTGGCCGCGCTCGAGGCGGCGGTCACCAAGGCGAGCACGGCAGGAGACCTTGATGGCGCGGTCGCATTGCGCAATGAGGAGAAGCGGTTCGCCGGCACGAACCTGCTCCCGGAGCAGGACGAGACCGCCGATGCCGCCACGGTGAAACAGATCCGCGCGGCAGTGCGTGCCCAGATTGCTAAGTTGGAAAAGGAAACCGCCGCGCGCACCAAGGCGTTGCACACGAAATACGACGCATACCTCGGCGATGCGCAGACCCGGCTCACGAAGGCGCAACGGATCGAAGACGCGCTGCTGGTGAAGGCCAAGCGCGAGGAAGTTGCGAAGGCGTGGATCGCACCAGCGGTCACCACCTTTGAGAACAAAGCGGTCCTGTCTGCTTCAGCGCCTAAGTCACCAGGCACCGGGGCAAAGCCAACCGAAGCTGTAACTCAACCCAAGCCAGCCTCAGCGGAGGATCGGTTGGTCGGGACGAGATGGACCTTCCCCGACAAGGGACAGCCGGCCGAAAATCAATGGATCGAATTTCGCGCAAACGGGGTGTTGCAAATTGGCTGGGATGCAGCGCCCAGAATCTGGAAGCCGCTGCCCGACGGACGCGCAGAAGTCCATCCATACCAATCTCGCAGCTTCACCTTCGTCCTCAGTTTTGATGCAGACCTGCGCCAGGGAAAAGTCCTCGAAGGTTTGTCCAAGGGTAAGACCATCACGCCGCTGGCATCTGGAACGACTCCTAAAGAGCCATCGAATGCTGGAACCGCCAAAGGCCAGACATTCGAGAAACAGATGATTGGTACGACTTGGACTTTTCCGTGGGACATTGGCAATAACACCGTGCGCTTTGAGGAGAACGGAAAGCTAGTTTTGCTCTGGGCCACGAGTTCGCCTCGCAAATGGAGAATTCCAAGCGACGGAGTCATCGAAGTTTTTCCATATTCCGATCCAAGCAGCATGGAATCGATTCAAATGAACGCTTCCGGACAGACTGGAGTTCTGACGCGGAAAGGAAAGACCTATAACATCAACCGCAAAAAATAGACCGCTCTAAGACGCCCGGTTTCATTTCGCGTCCGCACTCGGCCTTGCGCCAATCAGCTTGGTATTTTGCTCCCGATGCCCGCCACTTATCATTAGCCCGCATTTCTCACCCCCCGCGACGCAAGGCCACCGAGTGTTGAAAAAGAAGCGGCGATTTTTCCACAGATTCATCGAACCACCGATGGAACAATCTGCGGTTACCTGAATCTGTGGAAAAATACTGCGAGAAATGCGGGTTAGCCCACCGCCATGAAACTCGATCCCGGATTATTACAGGCATTGGTTGCCAACCAGAAAGACCCCGGGAAAATCTGGTCGCTGTTTTGCGAGGCGGGTCTGGACGCGGCGCGGCTGAATGAAATCAATCCCGCCGCCGATCCTGTCACACCGTATTCGCGCGTGGTTTTGTCGGGCACGCCGGAATGTGAAATCATGCTCGCGCGCTGGGCGCCGGAGCGCGTCTGCGCACCGCACGATCACGGCGCCCCGCGGAGGTCGTGCCGGGGTTGTTGCGCGTTGCGTTTTTCCGATCTCTCGCCGTGAATGCGCGCACCATGTTTTCTCCACTGCGCCCCTCTCGTTTTTTCTGCATCGCAGCCGCGCTCTTCGCTCACGGCATCGCCTCGGCAGACACAAATTCCAACTGGCCCCGCTGGCGCGGCCCGCGCGACAACGGCAGCACCGAGACCGGCGCGTATCCGACCAAGTGGGACGCGACAACAAACGTCCTCTGGGCCGCGCCGCTCCCCGGCAAAGGCTGCTCGACGCCCATCGTCTGGAACGAACGCATCTACCTCACCGCGCCGCACGACGGGCAGGACACGCTGCTCGCATTCGACTGGGCCGGCCAGCCTCTCTGGCAGGTTCCCGTCGGTCCCGAGCGCCCCGGAAAAAATCGCAACGGCTCCGGCAGCAACCCTTCGCCGGCGACGGACGGCACCGCCATCTTCACCCATTTCAAGAGCGGGAATCTCGCCGCCTTCGAGATGAACGGAAAGCTGCGCTGGAAGACGAACCTCTTCGAACGATTCGGAAAAGACACGCTCTACTGG
>JANXZI010000378.1 GCA_025355595.1 Spartobacteria bacterium | reverse complement strand
GCTGCATCTGTTCCTGCATCTTCTGCGCCTGCTTCATCATCTTCTGGATGTTCATGGTCGGTGGTATTTTTTGGTTGTGCGCAAATGAATCAGCCCCGCCCGCGCAATGTCGAGCGCGACGTGCGGCCCCGCGCTTTCAGCATTGTCTTTGCCACCCCGCAGGACTGGACTCCCGCGCATGAAACCTACGTCCCTTCCCAAGCGGTTTGCCCAAGTCACCCTCGCCCTCACGTCGCTGACTTTCACGCAGTGCAACAAGGCCGCCGCCGACACACCGGCCGGCTCGACACCAAACACAAAATCTGCGGCGCCCAGCGCGGGCAGCGCGTCTGGAAATTCCGCCGCGCTCATTCGTGACGGGGCGTCGGCGTCCTTCGGCAAAGTGACGTCGCACCTGGAACTCGGCGGGAGATCCTTCGAGTACTCCGAGGCGGGCGGCGCGAAGATGCTCGCGACTTTTCTCGATGAAATAATCAAGATGCTCCCCGAGCGGGACCGCAAGGACCTCCCCCCAGGATTCACGGTTGCAAAGCTGGTCGAGATCCTCGGCCTCGACTCCATCGCAGCCACCGGCGCGAGTTCACGCGCGCGCGGCGACGGCTCGTTTCACTCACGCGCCTTCGCCCATATGCCGCAGGGCAGGAAGGGCCTGCTCACCCTGAGCGGCGGCCCCGCGGCGAAGCTCATGCTTCTCGATGTCGCGCCGAAGGACACGGATCTCGCGCTCGAATTTCCGATCAGTCTCAAGGACTTTGCCCGCGAGGCGCTGCCCGGCATCCTCGCGATGATCCCGCCCGGCGATCGCACGAGCTTTGAGCACGAGATGTCCGTCCCGCAGACGCCGCTCGGGATGAGCGGCATGCAGATCATCGAGAAGCTCGATGCGCGCGTCGGCATTTATCTCCGCCTCGATCCTTCGCAAAAATTCCAGCCCTCGCCGCGCGCGCCCGAATTCCCCGGCGCGGACGGCGTGATCGTGATCGAGCGGCTCGGCTGGCTCGTGGAGGCGCTGAAACCGCAGTTCATGCCAATGCTCTCGCAGCCCGATGCGCCCGTCACATTCACCGACGAGGGCGGCGTGCTCACCGTCCGCATGAAAGCGCCCGCCGGTCCGCCGCCGATGGACTACCAGCCCGTCGTGCGCTTCGATGCGAAGGCCGACCGCATCATCATCGCCTCGCGCACCGCGCTCTTCGACTCCGTGATCGCGGGCAAGGAAAAGCTCACGCAGGGTGCGGACTTCACGCAGGCGTGGCGCGATCTGCCGGAGGAAGGCAACTCATGCCTCTACGCTTCGGCGCGCCTCCTGCAAACCGCGAGCAACCTCATCGCCATCGCCGCGCAAAAGGAAGGCGGCTCGGCATCGGAAAAAGCCGTCATCGCAAAAATCTTCGAGTGGCTGAAGCCGCTCCTCAGCCGCGGCCAGGCCGTGGTGATCGCAAACCAGCCCGACGGCATCCTCGCCGCCGCGAATGCCTCGATCCCCGCAGGCGGCACGGCGATTACGGCCGCGGCGATCATGACAGGCCTGGGCGTGCCGTTTTATTCCCTTCGGAGCGTCGAGAAGCAGGCCATACCGGCTCGCGTCGAAGAGCACAACATCCCGCCCGCGGTTCGACCCGACATTGCCCCAGAGCCGAAGAACAACCGCTGACCGCGATCGGATCGGCATCCCGGGACGGAAAATGGCCGCGCACATTTTTCGCGGCGTCGCGCGTGCATTCCGTGCAAGCCCGGCGTAAGCACTCCGCTATGCCGTCCTTTCAAAAAACTCTCTTCGTCAATCCTCCGTCCTGGCAGGGCTTCGATGGCGGCGCGGGATCGCGCTATCAGGCGAAGCGCGAGATTCGATCGTTCTGGTATCCCACGTGGCTCGCGCAACCCGCGGCGCTCGTGCCGGGATCGCGGCTCGTGGATGCGCCGCCGCACGATCAGACGAAGGACGATATTTTGAAAATTGCGCGCGACTACGAAGCCGTCGTCATCCACACGAGCGCGCCCACTTTGCGCGGCGATGCGGCGCTCGCGGAGTCGCTGAAATCGCAGCAGCCGGGGCTTTCCATCGGCCTCGTCGGCGCGCACGCGGCGGTGCTGCCGGAGGACACGCTGCGCGCGAGCGAGGCGATTGACTGGGTGGGGCGCAAGGAATTCGACTTCACCTGCCGCGATGTCGCGGAGGGATTGCCGCTCGAAAAAATCGCGGGACTCTCGTTTCGCCGCGATGGAAAAATCATCCACAACCCCGAGCGCGAACTCATCACCGCGATGGATGAACTGCCGAGCGTGATGGACGTTTACAAGCGCGACCTCGACATCGAGCGCTACGACATCGGCTATCTGAAGCACCCGTACGTCTCGCACTACACGGGCCGCGGCTGCCCTGCACAATGCACCTTCTGCCTCTGGCCGCAGACGGTCGGCGGGCACAAATATCGCGCGCGTTCGCCGGAAGCCGTCGCGCGCGAGATGGCGCACGCGAAGGAGCTTTTCCCGCAGGTACGCGAGTTCTTTTTCGACGACGACACCTTCACCGCCTACCAGCCGCGCGCTCGCGAAATCGCGCAGCACCTCGGCAAACTCGGCATCACGTGGAGCTGCAACGCGCGCGCGAATGTGAATTACGAGACATTGAAAACGATGCGCGACAACGGCCTCCGGCTCCTGCTCGTCGGCTACGAAAGCGGTGACCAGCGCATCCTTGACAACATCAAGAAGGGCATCCGCCTCGAGGAGGCGCGGGAGTTCACGCGCAACTGCCGCAAGCTCGGCATCACGATCCATGGCACGTTTATTTTGGGTCTGCCCGGCGAGACACCCGAGACGATTCGCCGCACGGTGGAATATGCGAAGCAGCTCGATGTCTTCAGCATCCAAGTGAGCCTCGCCGCACCGTATCCCGGCACGGAGCTATACCGTCAGGCGATCGAGAATGGATGGTTCGGCCGCGACGCCACGCTCGTGAGCGAGAGCGGCACGCAGACCGCCGCGCTCGAATACGACGGGCTCAAGCGCGAGGAGATTTTCGCATGGGTGGAAAAATTCTACCGCTCGTACTATTTCCGAGCGCGCCCCATCGCGCGCATCGTGAAGACGATGCTCACCGACTGGCAGGTGATGAAGCGCCGCCTGCGGGAAGGCGTGGAGTTCATGCGCTTCCTCCGGCTGCGCAGCGCGGGGTAGCGTAGGTCTCCAGACCTGCGCAGAGATCGGGCGCAGCTCCGGAGAGCTACGCTACGGATGTGGCTCGCCAATTCGCGGCGCGTCGGCTTAGTTCCCGCGCGCCATGACCTCCACGAAGCTCCTCCTCGCCGCCACGCTGTTCACCTTACCCCTCCACGCGGAGAAAAACTGGCCGCAATTCCGCGGGCCGAATGGCGACGGGCATTCCGACGCGAAGTCGCTCCCGCTCAAACTCGGCGAGGGCGTGAATGTAAAGTGGAAGGCCGCGACGCACGGGAAGTCGTGGTCTTCACCGGTGATCTGGGGGAACGAAGTGTGGCTCACGACCGCGAACGAGGAAGGCACGGAACTCGGCGTGATGGCCTTCGACAAGGCGACCGGAAAAGTGCTTCACGACAAGGTGCTCTTCAAAGTCGAGAAGCCGCAGTTCTGCCACAAATTCAACAGCTACGCGTCGCCGACTCCGGTGATCGAGGACGGCAAACTTTATGCAAGCTGGGGTTCGCCGGCCACTGCGTGCATTGACACGAAGACGTGCGCGGTGCTGTGGGAGCGGCGCGACTTTGTGTGCAATCACTACCGCGGCGCGGGCAGCTCGCCGGTGATCTGGGACGGGCTGCTCTTCAATCATTACGACGGCAGCGACCTCCAGTACATCGTCGCGCTCGACAAGAAGACCGGCAAGACCGCGTGGGAAGTGAAGCGCTCCGTGGACTACAAGGACGTGCAGCCCGACGGAAAAATCCAGGCCGACGGCGACTGGCGGAAGGCCTACGCGACGCCACACGTGACCGAGTGGAATGGCAAGCCGCTGCTGCTCTCCAGCGGCGCGAAGGCGCATTATGCCTACGAGCCCGCGACCGGGAAAGAGGTGTGGCGCTTCGAGGAGCACGGCGGCCACAGCGCGGCGGCGCGTCCGGTGGTCGGCGGGGGACTCGTGATCTTTCCGACTGGATTTGGAAAAAAGCAGATCGTCGCGCTGAAGCTGGGCGGCACCGGCGTACTCGACGAATCCTCCGTCGCATGGCGCGAGACGAAAGGCGCGCCGAACAAGCCGAGCCTGATCCTCGATGGCGATTACCTTTACGCCGTGGACGACAAGGGCATCGCGACCTGCTTCGAGGCGAAGACCGGCACCACGAAATGGAGCGAGCGCATCGGCGGCGACTACTCGGCGTCACCCCTCATCGGTGCGGGCAGGCTCTATTTTTTCAGCGAGAACGGCACCGTGACGATCCTCGCCGCAGCGCCGGAATTCAAAAAGCTCGGCGAGGGAAAATTTGCCGACGGCTTCATGGCAGCGCCGGCGGTGAGCGGCAAGGCGCTCTTCCTGCGCACGAAGTCGGCGCTCTACCGCGTGGAGGAATAGCGGCGTGCCCTCTCTCGTCGAAAGTCTCGCGCTGCTCGCAGACCCAACGCGCCTGCGGTTGCTGCTGCTGCTCGGCGAGGAGGAGCTTTCCGTCGTCGAGCTTCAGGAGATCCTCGGCATGGGCCAGTCGCGCATCTCGAATCACCTCGCGCAGCTCCGACAGGCGGGCCTCGTGCGCGACCGGCGCTCGGGAAAAAACATCTACTACACGCGCGCCGAACGCGAGGCGCTGCCCGACCTCGATTCCATCCTGAAGGCCGCACGCCGCGAAATCGCGGAGACCGAGCGCGACCACACGGCGCTGAAAGTCGCGGTGCAAAAGCGCCATGACCGCACGCGCGAATATTTCAACAAGCTCGCGGGGAAATTCGGCCGCACGCACTGCCCCGGCAGGACGTGGGAAGCCGTGGCGCACTTCCTTTTTCTCCTCGTGCCACCAGACACGGTCGCCGCCGATCTCGGCGCGGGCGAGGGCACGCTCTCGCAGCTTCTCGCAAAGCGCGTGCGCAAGGTGATCGCCGTGGACAACAGCGAAAAGATGGTCGAATTCGGCGCGAAGCTCGCGAAGGAGCATGGGCTCGCGAATCTCGAATTCCGCCTCGGCGACATCGAGAATCCGCCGATCGATCCGGGTAGCGTAGATCTCGTGCTGCTCAGCCAGGCGCTGCATCACGCCGAGCATCCGCAGGCGGCGATCACTGCCGCGCACAGGCTGCTGTGCGCGGGTGGGCGCATCGTCGTGCTCGATCTGCTTCAGCATCAGTTCGACGAGGCGCGCGAACTTTACGCTGACCGCTGGCTCGGTTTCGGCGAAGCAGATTTGCACGGCTGGCTGGAGAAGGCGGGCTTCGGCGGCATCGAGGTGATGACCGTCGCGCGAGAGCCGCAGCCGCCCCACTTGCAGACGTTGCTCGCAACGGGATTGAAAAAATGACGGATGACGGGGAAGCCCGCGCTCGCCGCTTTGTCATCCCCCTCGCCTACTCCGCACGAATCTCGACCTTCGTGCCGACGCTCATCTTTTGGTAAAGGAACCGCGCGACATCATCCGGCACTCGGATGGAGCCGTGCGCCGCGGGGTATCCCGGCAGCAATCCGCCGTGGATGCCGATCCCTGCCTCCGTCAGGCGGCAGTAAAACGGGATCGGCGTCGCGATGAAGTGCGTGCCTGCGGGCGCCACATCGATCCTCATGCTGACTCCCGAACGCACGGTCCGCTCGCGTTTGTCCATGAAGCTACCATAGGTCGCGGACTCCAGATTCCGGACTTTTTCCAGCACGGTGAATGTGCCCGTCGGCGTCGGTGCGCTGCGTTTTCCCGAGGAAATGGGCGAATCAATGCAGATCTCGCCCCCGACGAGCATGACGAGGCGCTGTGTCGTGAGATTCACGACGTAGCGCGTGTTCTCCGGCGTGGATTTCATGTAGTTCTCCACGACGAGGCGCAGCGGCTCCTGCCTTTTGATCAGGTCCGCCGCGCTTTTCGCGTGCGACCCCTCGCCGTTTGGGAGATCGGCCTTCTCCGCGGCGTCCCCCTCCGCAGACGCGAGAAGACTGATCGCGAAAATGGCGGCGTGGAGGGAACGGAGCATTGCTCCACCTTTGTACGGAACCACGCACGCCGCCCGCAATGATGGAAATGCGCCGACGTGAGGCGTGAGGCGATTTTCGTATCGGAAAAAGCGTGAGCAGGACAAAGGGAAAGAAGCTGCCGACTCACACAGCGAGCTGCTGCCACCGAAAAGCCCGGCTTGATGGCAGGGCGAATGCTAAATAGACTCCTGCACCAAGCCCATGAAACCCGCCTGCCAGCTCAGATTTCTCGCACCCGCGATCGCGGTGCTCCACTTCACCGCGTGCTCCGATGTGAAAGTCACGCATGTGGCGCCGGGCAAATCCGCAAGCGCCGCGCTCGCAGAACGCAACAAGCCACCGCACCCGCCGGCAGACCTGACGGCTCCCAACGGAATGCCCATCGCGGCGACAGTGCCAGGCCAGTTCCCGCCCGTGCCATTGCCGCCACTGCCCTCGGGCAATGTGAATATCCCGCAGGACAACGGAACGGGGAATGCGATCGCTGAGACGTATTCGCGCGGATCATTCGCGATGCAGGCGGGGCAAAATGCGGAGGCCATCGCGGCATTTGAGCAGACGGTGAAGCTCGATCCGGATTTCACCGACGCGTGGGGCAAGCTCGCGATCCTGTACCAGAAGACCGGCAACACCGCGAAGGCCACGGACGCTTTCAAAAAGGCGAAACGCCAGGGTGATGCAAACGGCGGCACGGTCTCGCGCGACTCCGTGGGCGGATTGCCACTCCAGTAAATCGCGATTCTGTGACTGGTGACTGGTGAAAAGTGACTGGTGTTCCGGTTTTTCACGAAACGATCATGGCTGGACACCAGTCACTTCTCCCCAGTCCCCAGTCCCCAGTCCCCAGTCACACCTGAGCGCCATCGCTGAACCCCTCGCTTCACCACTGACGCGGCCCTAGTTCAGGAAGCGAAAATCCGAAGTCGCGAACAGCGCGCGGCAGAAGCTCGTCCACGCGGCCTTCACGTCCTCGGCGCTCTTCATGCCGGGCGATGCCTTGTCGCCCTTGCTCCAGTTGCTCGGAAATTTCTGAAAGAAATTCCACGCGGCGGTGCGCTCGTTCTGCGTCGGCGAGCGGCCGAGCGTGATCCAATACGCGATCCCGAGACGCTGATCGAAGTTCGCGCCCACGCCTCCGTTCGGCCCGCTCGGATACGCGGAGAGCACCCGATCCGCGAGCTTGCGCGAGGCGGCGGCGACCATGTCGCCGTTCAGGAGGAAGAGCGCCTGCGAAGGCACATTCGTCGTGTCGCGCGCGCCGGTCACGAGGCTCGCGTCGCTGAAGTCGAAGACCGCGAGCGCATCCGGCGGCACGTCGCGCGCGATGGGCAGATACACGCTGCGCACCAT
>JANXZI010000375.1 GCA_025355595.1 Spartobacteria bacterium | reverse complement strand
GCAGTGGTGGTGGCCCGCCTACCGCTACGGCGGCTGGACGCTCGCGACCGCGACGCTCCTGCTGACGTTCTTCTCGGGCTTCGGCTACCTGCGGAAGCACCGTGATCTGCTCTCGGAGTGAGCGTGGGGGGCAGGAAGGCTAGTCGCCTTCCTGGACAATGATGTCCCCGACCTCCACCTTCGGATCGGATGCGGGGTTTTTACTTATGGCCTTCCAACTGTAGGATGTCGCCCGACCTCCGCGGATGATTTTGATGCCGTCTTTCCGGAATTCCGAACCTCCACCTGCCGCGGCGATGGCTCCCATGAGCGTGAGGTCTTGCGTCCAAGCCTGCCGACCCTGGGTCTTCACAGCGCCACTGACGATGACCGTGCGCTGGGGATTCGCGTCACGCACTGGAGTAATGTTCACATTTGCGACGGTGAAAATTTTTGCCTCCTTGAGCCGGCGCTCGATGCCGGTCGCGAGCTGCGTGCTCGACATTCCGGCGGCGGCCACGCGACCGAGCATCGGCAGATTCACAGAGCCTTCGTCCACCACGAGCGTGACGGTGAACTCCCGTGTCAATTCATCCGGCGGGCCGCTGACGCGCATTTCAAAGATGTCGCCGTTGCGGAAACGGTTGTCCGCGTGAAGTCGGGATGCACCGATTGCGAGGACGGGGAGCAGACAAAAGAGGATGCGTTTCATGGGGGAGGATGCGGACTTGTGCAGATGCGGATGGCCGCTGAGAATTCTCGCGGCGGCTACTCGCCTTCCTGCTCGATGATGTCGCCGGGCTCGACCTTGGGATCGGTGCCGGGGTTTTTCTTGATCGCCTTGCGGCTGTAGGTGACCGCCCTCCCGGCGCGGATGATTTTCATCGTGTCCTTGGCAAAGTCCGACGGGCCGCCGGCACCGCTGATGGCGCCGGTGAGCGTGAGGTCCGGGATCCACGGCTGCTTGCCCGGTTGGCGCACGGAACCGCCAACAATGACGATGCGGTCCTTGCCGGAGTTGGAGTTGATGTTGACGTTGGCGATGGTGAAGATTTTCGCCTCCTTGAGCCGGCGCTCGATGCTGGCGGCGAGCGCGGAACTCGTCATCCCGGCGGCGGCGACGCGGCCGATGAGCGGGAGGGTGACTCCGCCTTCGTCCACGGTGAGGACGATGTTGAATTCGCGCGTGAACTCCTCGGGAGGGCCGCTGAGGCGCATCTCGAGGACATCGCCGTTACGGAATTGATTTTGCGCCTGGACGCGCGGCACGGCGAAGGCGACGAGGGCAAGGAGACAGAGGATGATTTTTTTCATGGCTCAGTAGGCGTCTTCGTTGTCGGCATTTTCGGCGGTCGCGACGGCGGCCGCGGGCTTTTTCCGGTCATCGGGGTGGTCGCGCTTGGGGCCGTAGTAGTCCTTGTAGTTCGAGTAGTAGCGGTAGGAATCGTCCTGATTGATGTCCACATTGTTCAGGACCACGCCGATGAGATTGCCGCCGACATGCGCGACGGTGGACTTCACGCGCTGGAGCATGTTGCGCGGGAAGCGGCGGTACTGGACGACCATGATCGTGTTGTCCACCTCGGAGACGAGGATGGAGGCATCCGACACGCCGAGGATGGGCGGCGAGTCGAAGAAGACAACGTCGTAACGTTTCTTGAGCTGGAGAATCAGTTCGGTCATGCGCGGGCCGTTCAGGATGCCGACGTCTTCCATCGAGAGATTGCCGCTCGGGATGAGGGAGAGGTTGTCGAGGCGCGAGGGATGGGTGATTTCGTCGAGCGTCTTGCGACCGTGGAGGTAATCCACGAGACCAATGGAATTATCCACGTCGAAGAGCCGATGCTGCGAGGGCCTGCGGAGATCGGCGTCCACGACGAGCACGTTTGCGCCACCCTTGGCGTAGATGTAGGCAAGGTTGCTGAGCGTGGTGCTCTTGCCTTCGCCGGGGCCGCCGGAGACGAGGGTGTAGGTATTCGCGCCGTGGTCAGGGAGGTTCAACTCGATGTTGCCCTTGAGGATGCGGTAGGCCTCGGCATCGGCAGTGTCGCGCTTTTGCTGCAGCAAGATCACGATGTCGGTCGGGATGACGGCGAGGACGGGGAGTGAGAGGTGTCTCTCGATGTCGTCCACGGTCTTCACCGAAGTGTCGAGGTACTCGACGAAGAATGCGAGGCCGATGCCGGCGACAACGCCAAGCATGGCCGCGAGAAGCGTGTAGAGGATGACGCTCGGCTTTTCATGGTAGAGGCCGGCCTGCGCGCGCTGCCAGACCTTCACAGGAACCGGGGGAGAGGTGTAGTCTATCCGTGCCTTCGAGTATTGGTGCTCAACGCTGAGCAGGAGCTGCTTGGCGATCAGGTAGGCGGATTTCTTTTCCACGTAACGGTTCGTGCGCGTCTTGTCGTCGATCAGCCCCTTGCGCCGCGCATCCATATTCTCCTCGTAGGTCTTGAGCGTGGACTCCTCGACGCCAAGTTTCGTCTTGAGCGACCGTTTGATGCTCTCAAGCTGGTCACTTAGAATCTTCGCATACACCTCCCGCTGTGCGCGCAGAGCCTTCAAGCGGGGATGATTTTCACCGAGTCCGCCGCTGAGAAACCTCGCCTCCTCAGCCTTCGCATCCTGCAAGAGCGGAAGCGTCTTTTCGACGGTCTGGTCGCTGATGCCCAAAATGCGGAGAGCCTCCATGAGTTCCTCGGGCTTAAGCTGGTCCACGCGCGCGAGCTGGCTCCGAAGCTGATCGACCAAGGCGCGCTTTTCCACCGACAAATTCTCGACGACGCCGGCCACGCGTTCACTGCTGATCGTGGGCACCGAGGCGGCGCTGTCTGGATCCAGATCCGTGATTCCGTCCTCCTGCCGGATCGTTGATGCTTCCTTGAAAAGCAGGGCCATTTTATCGCGTTGGACATTCAGCTCATCCCTCATCTCGTTGAGCGTCTGCCCCATGCTGTGCTGGCTGTCTTCGATGCGCTTGTCACGATAGGTGGTGGCGACGGTATTCGCGATGTCGGCGGCGAGCTGCTTGTCGGTGTGGTAGATTCCGATGTCCACGAGCGTCGTATTGCGCTGCTCCTGCACGATCATGCTGCGGGAGAGGGTTTCCCGGACCCACTGGAGCGGCATGGTCATTCCCGCTGGCGAGAGCTTTTTCACCAGATCGAGCTTCTCAATCACCGGATCGAGGATCTCTGCCTTTTTCAGCACCTGAATCTGAGTGGCGAGAAACTGCGGATCAGCCCGGAGGTTGAAGTTCTGGGATCCGATTTCCGTGATCTTTTGATTAACGTCGGGTTTTATCTCGATCGTCACCTGCGAATAGAACTGGCGCGGGAGGAAATAGACGTACACCTCGGCACTGACCATCACGAGGAAGAAGGTGAGAAAAATGAGGCCAAGGCGGAGCTTGACCACGCGCCAGTAGTCCAAAAAGTGGAGTTTTGCCTCGGTGGATTCAGACATGGGAGGTGGGTGTTGGCGTTGCGGAGACGTGCGGGGAATGGAGACGGACCAGCTAATCACGGCGCACGGCCATCCGCAACGGGAGAGTACGGCATCCGCCGCGGCCATCGGCTGCCCTTAGTACTCGTACGCCGCCGTGAAGAGGATGCGGTTTCGGTCGAAATTCTGCGAGCCCGTCGAGGTGTCCTGAAGGGTGTAGGTGTAGCGGGTGCCGATGGAGAAATGGCGGTCGAACCGGTAGTTCAGGCCGAGATTCAGGTCGTACACATCGGTCGTACTCTTCGCGCCGGTGCGGGAATTGTAGTTGGTGTGGATGAAGTTGAAGCCGGCAGTGCCCGAGAAACGCGAGGTAAACGCCTGCTGGTAAATCAGGCCGAACCGATAGGAGAGGTTCTCGTCGCCCGCGGCGCTGGACTGCTCGAAGCCGTAGCGCATGTTCGTCGTCAGCGTGGAATGGCGGCTCGTCTGATACGTCAGGGATGCCTCTGCGTATGGCGCGGTATTCGTGCCGCCGGAATCGAAGCTCCGGATGGATGCGCCCGCGCGGAGGGATGCGTTCGCGCGGCGCGACACAACCCAGTCCACACCGCCGAGGGCATAGATAGTCTGGTCGTTCAGGCTGGAGTTATTGAAGTATTGATCGATCCCGTACCGCACCTCGGCCACCAGCGTCACACGCGGGGACACGATGAAGCGGAACTCATTTCCGAAGATAAAGTTCCAATAGCTGTTTGAGAGCTGCGTCGGGCTTTCATTGGCGTATTTGAGAAGGTTCACCGAGGCGCTCGTCACGGTGCTGAAACGCGGCGCCCAGCGGTAGCTAAAGTCGAACTTCGTGGAACCGGTGAAGTAGTCCCCAGCGACGCTGCTCGTGGAGGAGAATTGATTCGCATAATCAGGCTGGGAGAGGTAGGCGAAGGTCGCATTGGCCGAGAACTGCGATCTCGGGTTGAGCTTGTTCACGTAAAACAACGCGAGCCGGGCATTGCCGTCGGCGCTGTTGCCGGGACGGTCGAAGTAAAAGTTGCCGCCAGCCTCGAGGCTCACGGTGAAGACCGTCCGCGGCTTCAGCCATTGCGCGTCAAAGTGGCCGTTCACGTACGTAAAGCCCGTGCCCTTCCGCGGCCTTGCGACGGCACCGAGATTTGCATTTGTGGCTTGATCGGGATTGTCGTCGTAGCCGATGCCCACCGAAACCCCGAAACGGTACTTGGGCCGTGCAAATTGCCCCTGCCCCGGCGTGACGACCTGCGGGCCTCGTCCGTAAAATCCCGGCGCGACAAAGCGCGACTCGTTCCCTTCGCTGCCGCCGGCGCGGGCGTCCGGGTTTTCCGGCTCGGCACTCCGGTCGGTGATGCTGCGGGCACCTTTCTTTGGCTGCACGTCCGTCTCACCCGTGTCAGAGGCGAATGGTGACTTTTTCGCCGCACCAGGAGTGCGGGTGGATTCCCCGGTGCGGAAAGGGCTCGATGGCTTGTCCACCGGGGCAGTCGTCGGCGGGGTGGTCGTATCCGCGGCTGGCTTGGCCGGATCCTTCGCAGTGCCGGGGATGGTCGTATCCGTGGCGGCCGGGACCGCGGGCGTCCCAGCGCCGGGTGCCGGGGTTCCGGGTGCGACCGGGTCTTGCGCGAGGGAGACCTCCGTCCAGGAACACACCGCCAAAACGATCACTGCAAGCGGTCTGAAGGCGTGCTGGAGCGGTGGGTGATAAAGAGTATTTGACTTCATGGTTTGGAAAAATCGGGGGGAGATTGGGATCGGTGCCGGGGGTATCTTGTAATCGCTAAGGGGCCTTGGAGAATAACGCAACATCTTGGAGCGGCTGTCACTCAAATGTCACGCGTCGAATTTTGCACGGATGCCGATCCCGGCAACTGGAATTTTTCCGAGCACCGCACCGACGCGCTCCGCTTCCGATCCGTGCGGGCAGCGGCGGATCGCCGGAGCCTCCGGGAAGGAGACACTGACCGTGCAAATCGCTCCCGCAGTCTCGGCTCAATCATTCCCATTCGATGGTGCCGGGCGGCTTGGAGGTGATGTCGTACACGCAGCGGTTGATGCCCTTCACCTCGTTCACGATGCGCGAGCTGATGCGCGCGAGAAGGTCATTTGGCAGCCGCACCCAGTCGGCGGTCATGCCGTCCTGGCTCTCGACCACGCGCACGGCGCAGGTGTCCTCGTAAGTGCGCTCATCGCCCATCACGCCGACACTCTTTATCGGCAGCAGCACCGCGAACGACTGCCACACTTTGTAGTACCAGTCCGCCGCCTTCATCTCGCTGACGACGATCGTATCCGCCTCGCGCAGCACACGCAGGCGCTCGGGCGTGATGTCGCCGAGGATGCGCACGGCGAGGCCCGGGCCGGGGAAAGGCTGGCGCTGCACGATTTCCTTCGGCAGACCGAGTTGCGCTCCGACTTCGCGCACCTCGTCCTTGAACAGCTCGCGCAACGGCTCGAGCAGCTTGAGCTTCATCTTCTTCGGCAGCCCGCCGACGTTGTGATGCGACTTGATCATCGCCGCGGGATTGCCGGCGATGGCGACGCTCTCGATCACATCCGGATAAAGCGTGCCTTGTGCCAGCCACTTGAAGGCAGGTTGAGAGTTGAGAGTTGAGAGGCGAGAGGCGTGCTTCGGTTTGCCGCGGGCGAGTTCCTTCACCGCGTCGTCGAAGACATACACGAACTCGTTGCCGATGATCTTCCGCTTTTTCTCCGGGTCGGTCACGCCCTTCAGATTTTTCAAAAAGCGCGCGCTCGCGTCCACATACTTCAGCTTGATCTTGAAGTGCTCGCCAAACACGCGCTGCACATTCTCCGCCTCGTTCTCGCGGAGCAGGCCGTTGTTCACAAAGACGCATGTGAGCTGATCGCCGATCGCCTTGTGCAGGAGCGCCGCGGCCACGCTCGAATCCACGCCGCCGCTCAACCCAAGGATCACATGATCACCGCCCACCTGCGTGCGGATTTTCGCGCACATTTCCTCGATGTACGAGCCCATCGTCCAGTCGGGTTTCGCGCCGCAGATTTCGTACACGAAATTCTCGATGACCTCCTTGCCGCGCGGCGTGTGGACGACCTCGGGGTGAAACTGCAGCCCGTAAAAACGCCGCTTCGGATCCTCGATGACGGCATAGGGCGAATTATCCGTGCGCCCCACGGCGCGGAAGCCGCGTGGGATTTTCGTGAGCTTGTCGCCGTGCGAATTCCACACGTCCACCGTCTTGCCAAGCCCCTCGAAGAGCGGGCACTGGTGCGTGAGTTTGAGCTGCCCGTGGCCGTACTCGCGCCGCTCGCCGTGCTCCACTTTTCCCCCGAGGAAATGCGCCATGAGCTGCACGCCGTAGCAGATGCCGAGCACCGGCAGCCCGAGCGAAAAAATCGCGCGGTCGGGATGCGGCGCTTTCTTGGCATAGACCGACGAAGGGCCGCCGCTGAGAATGATGCCTTTCGGATTCAGCGCCGCGATTTCCTTCGCAGGCGTGTCGTGCGGGAGGATCTGCGAATACACCTGGCACTCGCGGACACGCCGCGCGATGACCTGCGTGTACTGGGACCCGAAATCGAGGATGACGATGCAGGAATGTGCGGCCATCGCGCTAACGGGCGGTCTTGTCGAGTTCCGTCGCGCGCGGGACGGGATGGTCACGCACGTCGTCACGGAACTTGTCGTTGCCGAACACGATCACGGGCGTGCTCGGGTCGCGGGGCACGTCGGATTCGCAGCCGGTGAATGTGAGGAGCGTGACCCCGATGAGCAGAAGCAGGATGGCTTTCATGAGAGTCCGCGAGAATGTGCGGCGAGCCGCCGCGTGTCGAGCGCCGTGTCAGATTTCCACGCCCGCTGCACGCACCGCATTCAGCAGTTCGTCGTGCCGCGCATGATCATAGTGGTGCGCGTGAAAGCCGATCTCGCGCGCCGTCGCGATGTTTGCCGCGAGATCATCAATGAAGAACGTCGTGCGCGGATCGATCCCGTGCGCGCGGCACGCGATCTCGTAGATCGGGCGGTGCGGCTTCGACGCCTTCGCCTCGTGCGAATACGTCGCGCCGGTAAAGTGCTCGAACACCGGGAAATCGCGGAACAGTCCCTCGACGTGCAGGTCGTTCGTGTTGCTCAGCAGGTAGAGCGGAAATTTTCCGCGCAGCGCGCGCACGAGCGAAGTCATCGGCTCGTTCTCGGTGAAAATCCCCTGCCACGCTGTGACGAACTGCGCCTCCGACCCGCGATATCCGAGGATGCGGAATGCCTCGTGCAAAAAATCCGCGCGCGAAATCTGCCCGTCCTCATAGCCGAGCTTCACCGCATCAATCCGGTGCAGCGCGTCCGCCTCGTCCGCGACATCACTGAGCGCCACGACCGCGCGCACCGCGCGTGAAAAATCAAACCGCACGAGGACGTTTCCGATGTCGAAGAGAAAGGCGCGGATCATGGGGAAAGTTGAGATTCGAGGTTTTGCGAGAAGTCCGTGGTGCTGCGGGGACAATTGAGAGGAAAGAGGCGTGCCCGTTTTCCCCTCAACACTCAACTTTCATCTCTCAACTCGCCAAGATGAACCTCGCGATCTCGCGCGACGCATTGGGCCGCGAGAGCTTCGAGATCGCCGTGTGCCAGCGGTGCCACAGTGCTGCGTGATTTTCCGCGGCACGCGAGACTGCCTCCACGATCGCATCGTCCGTCTCGCACAGCGCGCCGCAGCCGTTCTCGGTGATCAGCCGCGCATTCCCCTCCTCCTGCCCCGGCACCGCCTTCGTGATGATCATCGGGGTCTTCGCCGCGATGGCCTCCTGGGTCGCAGCGCCGCCCGCTTTGCCGATGAGGATGTGATTTTGCATCAGCAACTCCGGCACGAGCGGCGTCCACCCGTGCAATTCGATCTTCCGCCCCGCCGCCCGTGCGGCCTGCGCAATGGCGCGCCCGACAGACTCGTCCTTCCCATACGCCACCGTGAGCGCGATGCTGGGAATCTCCAGCAGCCGCCCGACGAGCCGCGCGGCCACGGCATGCCCGTGGTTCACCATGTAGAAAATGCGCAGCGGCTCGCCGTTCCCCGGCGGCAGGCGCACCGCCGTCGAATCCGCGAATTTCGCCTGCACCGGAAACCCCAGCGGATGCACGCGCTCCGCCGGCACCGCGCCACGCACGACCTCGGCGGTCGCCTCGTTCGGCACGATCCAGGAATCTGAGCGGAACTTCCACCACACCGAGTTCACCGTGATGCTGTCCGTCACGATCGTGTGCGAGGCGAACGGCGGATTTTTTCCCGTGAAAATTCGGTCCAGCAGCCAGCCGTACACCGGATACACCGAAGCGATCGCGCACGGCTGCCGCTCCGCGAGCACCTCCGCAAATTTCCGCTTCAGCGCAAACATCGTCGGCAGCGTCCAGCGCAGCAGCGGCGTGCGATCCAGCGCGCGGTACACCGCCGCCCACACCGGCGCGGCGCGGTTGATGCATTCGATGTAGAGCCGCTCCGCGATCTTCTGCCTGCGCCCGTACGTCTCGCGGAAAAGGTCGCGCACCTCGGCCTCCGCGCCCGCCTCGGTGAGTGCGGCGGCGAGCCCGCGCGCGGCGGCATTGTGGCCTTCGCCGTAGCCGGCGGTGAAAATAAGGACGCGTTTCATCGGAGCGCGTCCGCATAGCCGAGCCCGCGCCCGCCGACAACCGCCATGATGCAGCTGAGATTTGAATGTTGAGGCTCGAAGAGTGAGCCGGGGGGAGGCGGGAGGCTCAATTGAGAGGACAGCGGATCGCACAAACCCATGCACTGACCGCGCCGCACGCCTCTCAACTGTCAACCCTCACCTCTCAACCTGCCCCTCCCGAATAACGGCTTTTTACAAAACTCCGCGCGTGCTTTTTCCCACGCGACCCGTAATTTCCCTCACCCCAAAACTGAACCGATGAAAAAACTCCACGCCTTCACCCTCATCGAACTGCTCGTCGTCATTTCGATCATCGCCATCCTCGCCGGCCTCGCCTTCAAGGCCTTCGGCCCCGCCGTCGAAAAGGCGCGAGCCACCACCGACCTCAACAATCTCAAGAGCATCGGCACGGGCATCCAGATGTATCTGAACGACACCGAGGAGGCGATGTTCTCCGTCTCGGACAAGGACGCCTGGCCGACTGTGCTCCAGAAAAAATACGTCCCCGACTGGAATTCGTTTCACTCTCCCTTCGACAAGCTCCCGGCGTCCCGCAATTCCTTTTCGGGCACTGGCCCGGCACCGGTGAGCTACGCGCTGAACAAAAAGGTCATGGATACCCTCCGCACCCGCTGGGACAATTCGCCATCCCTCATCTTCATGGCCGCGCCGAACGTGAACACCGGCGTCGCCGGCAAGACTGTGCAATTCAATGCGGTGACGTCCGCCGACGGCCCCACGAAGGCCGTCATCAACGACCCGCCCGCCGTCCCCGACTGCGGCACCCATCAGGCGCGCAAATCCATCAACGTGCTCTTCGCGGACGGGCACGCCGACCAGTTGGACTGGAGCAAATTCATTGATAGCTCCACCGATCTCGGCAAGCAGCACTGGAGTCCGATGAGCGCAAACTGAGGCGCTCGGATCGGCCTCACGCAAAACTGCAGTCCCGCCCGACCGCTGTCTTCAGCAGCCGGACATATTTCAGCCGCGGGATATCTGCCGTGCCAAAAGTGCGCAGGTGTGGCGTGCTCCACTGCGTGTCCAGCAAAGTGAAGCCCCGCTCGCGCAGTCGGGCGACGAGCCCGACGAGCGCCACCTTCGACGCATCCGTCTCCCGGTGGAACATGCTCTCGCCGAAAAACGCGCCGCCCACCGCCACGCCGTAAAGCCCGCCCGCAAGTTTTCCCTCGTGCCATGCCTCGACGGAATGCGCGTGCCCGAGCCGGTGCAGATTCACGTAGCTGTCGAAGACCTCGCCATTGATCCACGTCTCCTCGCGGTGTGCGCACCCGCGCATCACGTCCTCAAACGCGGCGTTGATGCGGACTTCGAAGAGGTTTTTTTTTAGCGCACGCTGGAGCCCGTGCGGAATGTGGAAGCGCTCATCGAGCGGGATGACCGCGCGCGGGTCCGGCGAAAACCAAGCAATCTCCCCGCCCGGCGTCGCCATCGGAAAAGCGCCGCTGCGATAGGCGTGCAGGAGCAGGTCGGCGGGGATCATCGTACGCGGTGCGGGAATGGGCGGTGATTCAAAGCGGGATCGGTGCCTCGACACAAGAGCGCGGATGGGAGCCGGGGCGGCCTCGCCCTGTGTTTTAGCCTCGGGGCGAGGGCACCCCGGCTCCTCGCACTACTTTTTCTTCTGCGCGAGCGTGAACCAGTCCACCGCTCCAAACGCATTCCCCCCGCCCTGCCCGCCTCCGCCCGTGTGCTTCGCCATGTCGCGCTTGCCGGCTTCCTTCGGCGCGCCGGGCTTGCGCTGCGAGTCCACGCTTGCGTTCGACTTCATTGAGAGCGCGATGCGTTTCCGCGGGAGGTCAATCTCGACGACGGTGACGTTCACCTTCTGCCCCGGCTTCACGATGTCCGCAGCGTTCTTCACGAAATCGTCCGAGAGCTGCGAGACATGCACGAGCCCGTCCTGATGCACGCCGATGTCCACAAACGCGCCGAACGCCGTGACGTTCGTGACGATGCCGGGCAGCTTCTGGCCGGGCTTGAGATCATTCATCGTATGCACGTCGCCAAAGGTGAAAGCCTCAAACTGCGCACGCGGATCGCGTCCCGGCTTCGCGAGTTCCTTCACGAT
>JANXZI010000361.1 GCA_025355595.1 Spartobacteria bacterium | reverse complement strand
CTCCAACTGCGACGGCCCGCCCGCCATGAAGAGGTAGATCACATTCTTCGCCATCGGCAGAAAATGCGGCTTCTGCGGCGCCAGCGGATCAGCCGGCGAAGGTGTTGCTTGCAGTGTTCCATCCTTGATCAGCGAAGCCAGCGCGACAGAGCCGAGACCCATCGAGCATTGACTGAAAAAATGGCGGCGGGTGCTCGCCTGCAAAGTGTTCATCGTCGGGGAATCATTCACGGGTGATGGTTTCGTCGAGGTTCAAAAGCACGCGCGCTGCGGTGAGGGAATCCAGTTTGCCAAGGCGTTCGGTTTCCTTTGCGGACGGCTTGCGGGCGACGCAGCGGCGGAACGCAGTCTCGATTCCATCCTTCACGATTAGCTTTTCCATCGCCTGCGCAAACTCGAAAAATGCCGAGTCATTCAGCAGCGTGAGCGCTTGCAATGGCGTATTGCTGCGCAGCCGCCGCGTGCATGTCGTGAACGAGTCGGGTGAGTCGAAGACCGTCAGCGCGGGATGCGGGCTGGCGCGGAAGAAGAACGTGTAGAGGCCGCGCCGGTAGCGGTCGCCGCCCTTGCTCACCGGCCACGGTCGCTTTACCTGGCCGACGCTCATCGCACCTTCGGGCTGCGGAGGATAGACGGGCGGGCCGCCGAGTTTTGCATCGAGCAAGCCGGTGGCTGCGAGGCACACATCACGCACCATCTCGGCCTCGATCCGCAGGCGGTTCTGGTGCGAGAGTAGGCGGTTGTTCGGATCCTTCAGTGCGAGATCCGGGCGCGCATTCGAGCTGCGCTGGTAAGTGTCGCTGGTAACGATGGCGCGGTGCATGGCTTTCATGCTCCAGCCATTTTCTATGAATTCGACGGCGAGCCAGTCGAGCAGGGCGGGATTCACCGGCGACTGCCCCTGCGTGCCGAAATCATTTTCCGTCTCGACGATCCCCTTGCCGAAATACTGGAGCCACACGCGGTTCATGATCACGCGCGCGGTGAGTGGGTTTCCGCGATCCACGATCCAGCGCGAAAGATCGAGGCGCGTGGCCTTGCCGGATTCGTTTTTGAAAGCGGGCAGTACCGCCGGCGTGCCCTCGGTGACGACATCCGCAGGGCGTGTGAAGTCGCCCTTGAGGTAGAGCCGCGTCTCACGCTTCTGCGGCAGGTCGCGCATGACGAGCGAGGTCACCTTGTTCGACAGATCGCTTTCGATTTCAGTGAGGCGATCGTTCACGCCCTTGAACTCCGGATCGTTGAAGCCGAACTGATAGCTGTAAAGCTGCCGCACCTGCGCGGGCTTCCGCTGTTTCGCCGGGAGGGCGACGATCTTCACGATTTCCGCCCGCACCTTTTTCTTCGTCTCCGGCGTGAGGGACTTCTCCCATGCATCGAGTTCGGCGATGCGCGCGGGCATCAGTGCCGCGAGCTTTTTTTCCAAGTCCGCCTTCTCGGCGTTCAGTTTCGCGTAGTCCCGCTCCGCATTCGGCACATCCACGGTCGCGGTCTTCGTGCCGCCGTGTCCGTCCTGCTCCTGGTTGTTGAAGAAGGCGAAGAGCCCGAAGTACTCCTTCTGCGAGATCGGATCGAACTTGTGATCGTGGCACTGGCAGCAGCCAACGGTCAGCCCGAGCCACACGGAACCCGTCGTCGCCACGCGATCAAAGACTGCATCAATCCGGAACTGCTCGGGATCAATGCCGCCCTCGCCGTTCACCTGGGTGTTGCGGTGAAATCCGGTGGCGATGAGTTGCTGCGGCGTCGGCTTTTCGACGAGGTCGCCGGCGAGTTGCTCGGTCGTGAACTGGTCGAACGGCATGTCCGCATTCAGGGCGTTCACGACCCAGTCGCGGTACGGCCAGACGCTGCGCGGCGCATCAATGCTGTAGCCGTTGCTGTCCGCATAGCGCGCCTGATCCAGCCACCAGCGGCCCCAGCGCTCGCCGTAGTGCGGCGATTTCAGCAGGCGCTCAACGAGGTTTTCGTACGCGCGCGGATCGCGGTCTTTCGAAAATGCGTCCACTTCCTGCACCGAGGGCGGCAGCCCGGTGAGGTCGAGCGACACGCGGCGGATGAGCGTCTCGCGCTGCGCGACCGGCGAGGGTTCGATTCCCTCCTGCTCCAGACGTGCAACGATGAACGAATCAATTGGATTTTGTGTTTTGTGTTTTGTGGTTTCCGCCACCGCCGGACGTTTCGGCGCGACGAACGCCCAGTGTGTCCACTTGCTCGGCTCTTCCGAGGCGGGCGCTTTTGCGCCTTCGTTGATCCATTGTTTGACGAGGCCGACCTGCTCGGCCGTGAGCGGATTGCGCTTGTACGGCATCTGCGGGATGTCGCCGTGAGGGCCATTCAAAACCTTCACCAGCGGGCTCTCGTCCGCCTTTCCCGCAATGATACTCTCGCCGCTGTCGCCGCCTTTCATCAGCGCCGCAGCCGTGTCGAGATTCAGCCCGCCCTTCGGCTTTTTTACCTCGTGACATTGCACGCACGCGGTCGCGAACAGCGGCTTGATGTCGCGCAGGTAGTCCACAGCGGCGGGCGCGCTGGCTGCGGGGACGAGCAGGGTGACGATGGCGAGGAAGCGGTTCATCGGAGGCAGGGAAAGGAAACGAATCTCACCCGGCGGACAAGTCACGCCATCTTTCAAAGACAACCGGACTGATAACAACTTTTCAAAACAGGAGGACATTCGGAATGTAGGCGCGGAGCGCCGGCACAACAGTAGCCCCGTGCGAGCGCAGCGAGCGCGGGGATGATGTCGGCCAACGGACAAAGCTGCGTAGCAGCGGCATCACCTAGGCGATCACACTCCTTGTTCCGCCGCTACGCGGCTTTGTGCGTCGTGTGCGAGGATCCCCGGGTTCCTCGAAGACTCGTCACCCGGGGCTACTGTTGTTCCGGCACTGCGTGCCTGCGAATTCCAACCGTCGCCTTGTTTTCGAAAGCTGGCCTCACGCGAAGATGTCGCGCACGACGCGGCCCGAGACATCGGTGAGGCGGAAGTCGCGGCCGGCGTAGCGATACGTGAGCTTCTCGTGATCGATGCCGAGCAGGTGCAGAATCGTCGCATGCAGATCATGGACGTGGACGGGATTCTCCGTCGCGTGCATGCCGAATTCATCCGTCGCACCGTATGCGAGGCCGCCGCGCACGCCGCCGCCCGCGAGGAGCGTGGAGAAGCCGGTGTGATGATGATCGCGCCCGGCTTTTTTCGGATCCTTGCCGTCAGTCTGCGAGTACGGCGTGCGTCCGAATTCGCCGCCCATCACGACGAGCGTGTCGTCGAGCATCCCGCGCTGCTTCAGATCCGCGATGAGCGCGGCGGCGGCCTGGTCGGCGTCGGCGCAGAGCTTCGGGTGCTGCGTGTTGTGATTGGAATGCGTGTCCCACGGCTGCGTGCCGGTGGTCGTGTAGTACACGGTGACACAGCGCACGCCGTCCTCGAGGAGCCGCCGTGCGAGCAGGCACGAGCGTGCGAACGGCGTTTCACCGTATTGCGCGCGGACGGCCGCAGGCTCGCGGCTGATGTCGAATGTCTGCATCGCCTCGCGTTGCATTTGGAACGCGGTCTCCATCGCGCGGATCTGGCCGTCGAGTTCCGGGTCGCCTGCGCGCTGCGCAAGGTGACGCTGGTTCAGCTTGGCGAGCAGGTCGAGTTGCTCGCGCTGCTCGTTGTGCGCGATGCGCGGATTGCGGATGTCGGCGATCAATTTTTCCACCGTCATG
>JANXZI010000358.1 GCA_025355595.1 Spartobacteria bacterium | reverse complement strand
AGAAGCGCTCCGGGCCGATCTGCAGGGCGAGCCGAGCCGCACCGATGTTCGAGGATTTCTCGATGATCTGCGTGACGGTCAGCATGCCGTACGGGTGGTGATCGTGGAGGACGAGGCCGCCGTACGCCCAGGGGCCCGAGCAATTGACGAGGGTGTTTGGCGTGGTGAAGCGGTAGTTGAGCGAGCCGGCGCACGTCACCCTCTAGAATGTCGAGCCGGGCTCGACGGTGCCCGCGATGGCGTTATTAAAGCGCGCCTCCGGCTTGGCATCCTTCGCGTTGTTTGGATCGTAGCTGGGGCGGTTGGCGATCGCGAGGATTTCGCCCGTGTCGGGCCTCATCATGATCACGGTGGCCTTCACCGGGCGCAGCCGTTTGCACGCGGCCTCGAGTTCGGATTCGACGATTTGCTGGAGGTTCAGGTCCACCGTGAGGCGCACATTCGCGCCGTGGCGCGGCGCGCGCTCCTCGCCGGTGAGGTTCATCAGTTCCTTGCCGCGTCCGTCCTTTTCAAAATAGCGCCAGCCCGGCTGCCCGGCGAGCCACGTCTCCATCGAGCGCTCCACGCCATCGATGCCACGGAAACTGCCCTGCGGTTTCCCGGCTTTCGGTTTCTCCGAGGCGGGCTGTTCGCCAGCAGGCTCGGCAGTGGTCGCGTCGGATTTTTCCGGTCTCGCATCCTCGTAGCCGTAGAAGCCGACGACGTGGCAGAGCATCTGGTGCGCAGGGTAGATGCGCTCGAAATTCTGCTCAAACGTGACGCCCTTGATGCCCGCGGCCTGCACCGCGTTGTCGAGTTCCGCTGCGACGTCCTCGGAGATTTTCTTTTTCAGCACGACGTATTTCTTGTCAGGGCTGATGCGCGAAATGACCTCATCACGCGTGAGCCCGAGCGGCTTCGCGAGGATGTCGGCGATCTGCCCGGGAGTCTTCGCGTGCTTGCCGCGGGTGAGCAGAAATCCATCGAGGATCACATTTTTCAGCGGCTCATTCCGCGCGAGGGAATTGCCGTTCACATCCAGAATCTCGCCGCGCCGCGCCGGGATGATGACCTTCGAGACGTAGCTCTTGTGCGCGAGGTCCGCGTACTTGTCGTGCTGATTGACCGCGAGGAAGATCAGCCGCGCCGAGAGTGCGGTAAAAATGGTGCCGACGCCGTAGCAGGCGAGGCAGGCGCGGGACTTGAGGGACATCTCAACGTCCCTCCTCCGCGGACGACGTCGCGCTCGTCACGGCCACACGCGTGGCGGGGACATTCACGACGAAGGAATCCTCGATCGGTTTGAGTTTGATCACGCCGTCCGCGATGGCCTTTTTCAGCGCGGTGATCGAGGTGAGCTGCTCCTTCTTCGTCCGGAGCGACTCGTTGCTAATGTTCGCCGCGTTAATGTGCTTTCGCATCGCCGCAAGTTGCTCGCCGCCCTGCTTGAGCTGCTGCTTGAGCATCAGCACTCGGATGCCGAATGTCGCCGCGCAGATGAGGACGGCCACGAAGATGCAGATGTAGGCGATCGGGACGGCTTGCGCGTATTTGCGTTGGTTAGCGGCCATGGATCAGACGTTCGGCAACCCGGAGTTTTGCCGACCTCGCCCTCGGGTTGTCTTTCTGCTCGTCTGCGGAGGCGACGAGCGGGCGGGTGGTGAGCAGGCGGAAAAGGTGATCGGGATTGCGGCGCGGCGCGGGCCACTCGGGCCGGTCGAGCCATTCGGTGGAGCGCTCCCGCATGAAATTTTTCACGATGCGATCCTCGCCGCTGTGAAAGCTGATCACGGCGAGGCGACCGCCGGGCGCGAGGTGCCTGGTCACCTCGGTGAGCATCGTGGTGAGCACTTCGAGTTCGCGGTTCACGGCCATGCGCAGCGCCATGAAGACGCGTGTGGCGGGGTGCGTGCGGCCTTTGCGCGGCACCACGCTGGCGACGAGATCGGCGAATTGCAGTGTGCGGGTGATCGGTGTGCGCGTGCGCTCGCGAATGATGCGCGAAGCGATGCGCCGCGCGGCAGGCTCATCGCCGTAGTCGCGGAAAATGCGCGTGAGTTCCTCCTCGCTCGCGGTGTTCACGAGATCCGCCGCGCTCTGCGGCGCGTCGGGCGCCATGCGCATATCGAGATCGCCATCGTGCTGAAGCGAGAAGCCGCGCTCTGGCGTGTCGAACTGATGCGAACTCACACCGAGGTCGAACAGCGCGCCATCGAGTGACGTGATGCGCAGATCTGCGAGAATGCGGCTCACCTCGGAGAAATTCGCCCGCCGCAGGATCAGCCGCGTGCCGTAGCCCGCGAGCTTTTCTCCGGCCTCGGCGATTGCCGCGGGATCCTGATCGGTCGCGATGACGTTCGCACCTGCATCAAGCAGCGCGCGGGTGTGTCCGCCGCCGCCGAGCGTGCCTTCAAAAAAGATTTTTCCCGCTGCGGGGAGCAGTTGGGCGATGCATTCATTCAGCATCACGGGCTGATGATATCCGGACGAAAGTGGATCGGCAGACATGGCGAATTCCTCCGGGTCAAATGCGATTTCGGCGCTGGAAAGATAATCAATCATACCCCAAGGAATTTCTTCACATCCAGATGCGCCTTGCCCTGTGTCTTCGGCGACTTCTGCCTTTTCTTCCAGTCCTTGAACGTCTCGGGCCGCCAAATTTCGAAGTCCGTGATCGCGCCGACGAAAACCACGCTGGGCTCGTCTGCGCTTACTTCGATTTCCTCGCCGAGATCCGCCGGCACCGTGAGCCGCCCGGAGGAGTCCAACGTCACCTTCTGGCACTGTGATCCGAGGTTGCGCAGGTGTGCGTTCCGCTGTTCGCGGGTGAGCGAATTGTCGCCCATGATTTCCGCGACTTTGCTCTCGTAATTCGAGCGCGTCATCACTTTGATATAGGATTCGGCGGAGCCCGAGATCAGGTAGAATTCCGTGATCTGCAGGCTCCGCCAATCCTTTGGCAGACTGACGCGCAGGGCCGAGTCCAGCGAGCGGGGATGCTCGCCGGTGAACATCGGCAGTTGGGACGCGGCAGCGGTCATCGGGTGTTAGTGGTGGTTAGGGTTCGGCATTGGGCTGCTTTCCCATAACAGCCCAAATCCACCCAAATCGTCCCAAACAGTCAATGCCAATCCTCAGCACTCCGAAGGATTATTTTGGATCGGGTCCAGCTTCGGGAGTGCCCCCAAGCGGAGGCGCCCGGAAGGTCGGCGCCATTTTCCAACCCCACGCGGGCGAGCGCAGCGAGCCGTTTGGGAGCGGCATCCGAGGTCACACCGATCATCTCGCGCCATCCCGCCGCGTGCGCCGATCCTCCTGCGCGAGGTTGGAAAACCCCGCCTACTTTTTTTCCGCCAGAAAACTCCCCGCGCTCAGCCGCGCATACACTCCGCCGCTCGCGAGCAGATCGTCGTGTGTGCCTCGCTCGACGATGCGGCCACGCTCCAGCACGAGGATCAAGTCCGCGTGACGCACCGTCGAGAGCCGGTGCGCGATCACGAATGACGTGCGTTTTTCCATGAGCCGATCGAGGGCCTGCTGGATGAGTCGCTCGGTTTCCGTGTCCACGCTTGCCGTCGCCTCGTCGAGCACGAGGATCGGCGGGTCCTTCAACAACGCGCGTGCGATGGAGACGCGCTGCTTCTCGCCGACGCTGAGCTTCACGCCTCGCTCACCGACGATCGTGTCGAGGCCTCCCGGCATTCGCTCGATGAATGCCTTCGCATTTGCATCCGCGAGCGCCTGCCACATCCGCTCGTCGCTCGCCGTGGGCAGTCCGAGGCGGAGGTTGTCACGCACGGTGCCGTTGAAAAGAAAACTCTCCTGCGTGACCATGCCCACCGCAGTGCGCAGCACAGCGCGCGGGAGGTCGCGCAGCGGCGTGCCATCAATGCGAATCTCGCCGTCGTCGTATTCGTAAAATCGCGTGATGAGATTTACAAGCGTGCTCTTGCCCGCGCCCGTCGGGCCGACGAGCGCGATGGTCTCGCCCGGTTTTGCGCGCAGCGAAATGTGCCGCAGCGTCGGCAGTTCCTCGCTGTAGGAAAAGCTCACGTCCTCGAATTCCACATCGCCGCGCACGCTGATCGCCGGTGCGTGCTCCGCCTCGTCGGCCTCGGGTTTTTCATCGAGGATTTCGAGGATGCGCTCGCCCGCCGCGCGGCCCGACTGCACGAGTTGATTCAGCGAATGCAATTTCCCGATCGGGTCGTAGAGAAAACCGACGAGCAGCAGGAACGCGGTGAATTCGCCGAAGCCCAATCTTCCCGCGACGACCTCCTGCCCGCCGAAGCCGAGCACGAGCACCGAGCCGACGGCGGCGAGAAATGTCATCGAAGGATTGTAGAGCGCCCAGACGTGCATGATGCCCAGCGACGCATCGCGCGACTTGCCGCTCACGTCGTTGAACCGCGCGTGCTCCTCCTCCTCGCGCACAAAAGTTTTGATCTGCCGGATGCCCGCGAGGTTGTCGTGCAGCAGCGCATTCATCGCCGACGCCGCCTTGCGCTGCACGCGGTATCGCTTCGGCGCGGTGAGCGTGTACCAGAGCGCGCCCACGGCGAGAAACGGGATCGGAATCAGCGCGAGCCACGCGAGCTTCGCGTGGTAGTGAAAGAGCATCGCGCCCACGATGATGATCTGCAGCACGGCGACCGCACCCTGCTCGATGCCGTCAATCAGCATCCGCTCCACCGCCGTCACATCCTCAAGCAGCCGGGTCATGATGTCGCCCGTCGCGCGATCATCGAACCACCGGAGTGGGAGGCGCTGGATGTGCGAATACAGATCGCTGCGCAAATCAAAAATCACGCGTTGCTCGAAGGTGTTATTCAGGATGATCCGCAGCGCATTGAACGCATCGCGCACAAAAAACGCCGCCGCCCCGATGCCGACGAGCCACCACAGCCGGTCGCCGCGACCGCCGCGGATGTCGTTCACAACAAGCTGCGTGACCTTCGGAAAAACGGTCACCATCAGCGTCGAGAGAATTGCGCACAGCATCGTGCCCGCCGCCATTCCCGGATGGCGGCGCAGGTAGGCAAAGACTCGGGCAACCGTGCGCATCGCGTTCACTGTGCGGATTTACGCCGCGCGACGGCGAGCGGGAAAAAATGAAAACACACGGGCGAACGGAGCGGCCTCCCGGGTGGAGCACGCGACTCGCGTGCGGTCTGCGGCCACTGGCCGCAGACACCCGAGACGCGTGGGTTGGTGGGCGGCGATCAGATTTGAAGACGCACAATTCTGAATATCCTCCGTGTTCGCTCGTGCGCCACGGGATGTTTCCGGCGGGTCGCCGGAACCTGCACGCGAGTCGCGTGCTCCACCCGGAAAGGCACTCGCCCGTCGGCGCGGCTATGCCAGCCCGAGCCTGCGGAAGGTGTCCTCCACCCAGCGGAAGTGGTGCTCCAGCGAGCAGAGCTTCGCGATTTCATCCGGCGGAATCTTCGCGGTGATCTCGTCTTCAAGGACAAGATTTTCGAGCAGCGACTTGTCGCCCTGCCACGTTTTCATCGCGGCGCGCTGTACGGCTTCGTAGGCGGTCTTCCGTTCGAGGCCGCGCTCGGTGAGCTTCAGCAGGATCGTCTGCGAATGGTAGAGCCCGCGCGTGATCTCGAGGTTCCGCTTCATGTTGTCGGGATACACGATGAGCCGGTCCACGAGCTTACGCAGGAGCGTGAGCATGTAATTCACGAGGATGCACGAGTCGGGGAAAATGACGCGCTCGACGGACGAATGGCTAATGTCGCGCTCGTGCCACAGCGCGACGTTTTCCAGCGCCGCGACCGCATTGCTGCGCACGAGACGCGCGAGGCCGCTGAGCTTCTCACCAGTGATTGGGTTGCGCTTGTGCGGCATCGCCGAGCTGCCCTTCTGCCCTGCGGAAAAATACTCCTCCACCTCGAGCACCTCGGTGCGTTGCAAGTGCCGGAACTCCGTCGCCCAGCGATCGATGGAAGATGCGATGAGCGCGAGCACGGTGTGGAATTCTGCGTGCCGGTCGCGCTGCACGACTTGCGTCGCGAGCGTCGCGGGCGTGAGGCCGAGATGCTTGCAGACCTTGGACTCCACGTGCGGATCGAGGTGTGCGTGCGTGCCGACTGCGCCGCTCAGTTTGCCCACGCGGATGCGCGGCTGCACCTGCTCCAGCCGCTCCAGCGCGCGGCCGAATTCATCGTGCATTAGCGCGAGCTTCAGCCCGAACGTGATCGGCTCCGCGTGGATGCCGTGGCTGCGGCCGATCATCGGCGTCATTTTGAATTCCTTCGCGCGCTTCGCGATCACCTCGCGCAGTTCGCGGAGATCCTTCAGCAAAATGTCGGACGCCTCGGCGGTCTGCACGGCGAGCGTGGTATCGAGCACATCGCTGCTCGTCATGCCCTGGTGCATCCAGCGGCACGCGGGGCCGGCGTAGCTCGCGACGTTTTCAAGGAACGCGATCACGTCGTGGTTCGTGCGCTTCTCGATCTCCATGACCTCCGCGAGGACGAACTTC
>JANXZI010000350.1 GCA_025355595.1 Spartobacteria bacterium | reverse complement strand
GCAAGGCCTCGCGCAGTGCGTAGGTCATATTGATCGGCGCGGTGTGGTGATACACGCGGGCGCCGCCTGCGCCGGGGTTCCCGGTTACCGAAGGGCCGCCGATATAGTATTTGCGCAGCAGCGAGACATCAAGATACCACGACTGCAC
This sequence comes from Spartobacteria bacterium, assembly GCA_025355595.1. Taxonomy (GTDB): domain Bacteria; phylum Verrucomicrobiota; class Verrucomicrobiia; order Chthoniobacterales; family Chthoniobacteraceae; genus SXWH01. Next base: position 9,714 of record JANXZI010000350.1, on the reverse strand, counting down.
CTTCGTCTTGCGCGCATCCATCACGGCGAGCGCGCGGTCGCTGAAGCTCACGGGCGAGAGGCCGGGTGGGCAGCTCAGACATTTTTGCGTGCCGCTGTAGATCGCATCGATGCCCCAGTCGTCCACGCGCAGTTCGTGGCCGCCGAGCGACGTGACGGCATCCACGACAAAGAGCGCGCCTTTTTCACGGCACAGCGTTGCGATGCCATCGAGTGGCTGGAGCGCGCCGGTGCTCGTCTCGGCGTGGACGATGGCGAAAAGTTTCGCCTTCGGGTGTGCGTCGAGCGCGGCGGCAATTTGTTCCTTGGAAATGATGTCGCCCCACGTGGCTTCGATGGCATGGACGGTCGCGCCGCAGCGTTCCATCACGTCCTTCATGCGCGCGCCGAAGACGCCGTTCACGCACACGATGGCCTCGTCGCCGCGTTCGAGGAGATTCGTCGCGATGCATTCCATGCCGGCCATGCCGGTGCCGCTCACGGGGAAGGTGAGCTTGTTCTGCGTGCGAAAAATTTGCCGGAGCAGCTCGCATGTCTCGTCCATGATCGCGAGATACTGCGGGTCGAGGTGGCCGAGCGTCGGGGCGCTGAGCGCGCGGAGGATGCGATGCGGCACGCTGCTCGGACCCGGGCCCATGAGGATGCGTTCGGCGGGGTTGACTTGGCTGGCGGAGGTCATGGTCATTTTTGGAAGGGCGAGAGCGATAGGCGCGGGAAGCGATGAAGGCAATGCGGGATCATCGGGGCTGAACGTGGACGCCTTTTTGAGTGCTGCCGCCTCGCCGCCGGGCTGGCTCGACAGCGCTAAGGATCCACATTCACATTGAACGGTGCGAAGAGCATCCTGCCGCCGATGCTTACCTGGCAATAGAGCCGGATGAAGCCGGGCTTTGGCGGGAATAGGACGAAGCTGAGCGAGGGGCCTCCGCGTGCGTCCGGGCTCAGCACATCGCCGCCTGTCGGATGCAGGTGGATGACCGTCCCATAGTCCTCATGGAAGCCGACCAGGTGGGCGAAGGCATTCATCACCGGCTCAAGCTGAGTCACTGGTTTCCCGGCGGCGTCGGTGATTGTGACAGTCATCCCGCGCGCCTGCTGTGACTTTGGTGGAAGGTCCGCACCGTTGCCTAATTTTAGCTGGAAACTATAGCCGCCAGCCTCGGAGGCGAACTTAGTCGCCTTGTCCATGACTGGCGTTGCCTTGTCATCCGATGACAGGTCTGCGGTCGGCAGTTCCTGCACGCCGGTAGCCATTGGCACTAAGTCCGCCCAGATGCGATAGGGAGCGGTCTTCCGCGGGGTGAAAGTGAACTCATATTCGCCGGAGACCTTTGTGGGCACCGGGTGTTCGTGATGATAGTCACCCAGCGCGGGCTCCTCGATGAGCAGGTGGATGGGCTGCGTGTGCATCACCATCAGGTCATCGTGCAGGACGGGCGACTTGTCGGTCTTTGCCAATCGCACCTTTACCGTCAGCGGTGTGCCGGCCACGACGGGGCCGCTCGCGGTCGCCGTCATCCGCATCGTCGGCGCTCCGGGCGCGGCGTAGATGAAGCTGTAAGGCAGCCGCCGCGTGAGAAGGTCCATGCCGCATTTGGTGCAGGGCACCTTGGGATTTTCCGAGAGCACGTCGGAGTGCATCGGGCAAAAATAGATGTCCGCCGCGACCGCCTTTGGGTCGAACCAGCGCGCGATATCATCGAGCAGGATGCGCAGTTTTGCATACCCCTCCCGCACGCTGCCGGGGTTATTTTCCTGCGCAGCGCGGGCGATGTAGCCGAGCCAGCCCATGGCCCGCGTGGTCTGCTGGCCGACGTGGGCCACCGCGGCGGGATCCGTGACGGTGCGCGCGAGCGTCCGCAGGGCCGGGCTGCAATAGGACGCCTGCACGGGAATTTCCGAGAGCCGGTTGTCGGCGATGAGTCGTTCCACATTCTTAGTCGCGAGGCGGATGGCGTTCCAGGCTTCCGGTGCGCTCTTCGGGTCGAGGATGCCTGCGGGTGCCGGCGGATCCGCGTGCAGCGGCGGACTCGCTGACGTGAAGAAAAAAATGGCGAGCGTCAGCGCGCGCAGGGCGGGGGAGTGCATGGCCGGAACTATTCGGCGGCGATGAATGAATGCAAGCGTGCGGCGAAATGCGCAGGTGACTCCGACTCCGGTGCCCGCGACGCGGTAAGCACGGGAGGCGCGCGCTTTTCCCCTCGCCATGATCGCCTGCGCCGGTATCGTCCGCCGCTCGCATGGCATTTGACTCCTCTATTTTCGACTCCTCCGCACTGAAGGCCCGCGTGGCCGAACTGCGGAGGTTCCTTTGACGTCCCGAAACTGCAGGCGCGCATCGCGGAGCTGGATGCGCTGATGGCGGGGCAGGATTTCTGGAACAGCCAGGAGCGCGCGCAGGCGACGATCGAGGAGGCCACGGGGCTGAAGAAAAAAGTGGAGCCACTGCTGGAGCTGGAGCGGCGCGTGGATGATCTTGAAGTGCTCATCGAGCTGACTGCCGCGGAGCCGGAGGGCGCGCAGCAGGACGCGGCGGCGGCGGATGTGAAAAAGGAGCACGCGGCTTTCATCGCGTCGCTGGAGCAGTTCGAGATGCGGCAATTCCTCTCGGGGCCGGCGGATCGGGCGAATTGCTTCCTCATCATCCACAGCGGCGCGGGCGGGACGGAGTCGTGCGACTGGGCGGACATGCTCATGCGGATGTATGTGCGCTGGGCGGAGCGGAACGGCTTCAAGGTCTCGACGGTGGACATCCAACTCGGCGAGGAGACGGGCATCAAGGGTGCGACGCTGCGCATCGAGGGCGAATACGCGTTTGGCTATCTCGCGTGCGAGCGGGGCGTGCATCGGCTCGTGCGGATTTCGCCGTTCGACTCGAACAAGCGGCGGCACACGAGTTTTGCGAGCGTGGATGCGGTGCCGGAGATGAAGGAGGACGCGCCTATTGAACTCAATGAGGTGGACATTAAGGTGGACACGTATCGCGCCGGCGGGAAAGGCGGGCAGAATGTGAACAAGGTGGAGACGGCGGTGCGCGTGACACATCTGCCCACGGGCATCGTCGCCGCGTGCCAGGTCGAGCGCAGCCAGGCGCAGAACAAGGCGACGGCGCTGAAGATGATCAAGTCGAAGCTCTACCAGATGGAGCAGGACAAAAAGCGCGCCGAGATTGATGCGGCGTACGGCGCGAAGCTGGACATCAGCTTCGGCAGCCAGATCCGCAGCTACGTTTTCCAGCCGTATCAAAAGGTGCTCGATCTGCGGACGGGCGTGGCGACGAGCGACGTGTCGGGCGTGATGGATGGCGACATCGTGAAATTCATCGAGGGCAAGCTGCGCGGCCTCGTGCGGCAGAAGGGCGCGGGCGACGAGGAGGAGTAGCGGCGGAGGAATCCGCGCTGGACAAAGCGGGGCGCGTTTCGAGACTCCCCGCCCCATGAAATTTGCCAACCAGGTAGCAATCGTCACCGGCGCGGGCCGCGGAATCGGGCGCGCGATCGCCATGCGCTTCGCGAGTGAGGGCGCGCGGGTCGCGGTCGTGTCGCGCACGGAGAAAAATTCGGATCAGGTCGCGGAGGAAATCAATGCGAAGCACGCCGGCCTCGCGAAAGGCTACGCGGTGGATGTGGCGGATCACGCGGCGGTGCAGACGCTGTGCGAAAAAATTAACACCGACTTTTCCCGCGTGGACATCCTCGTGAACAACGCGGGCATCACGCGCGACGGGCTTTCGATGCGGATGTCGCCGGAGGACTGGGACGCGGTGATGGCGACGAACCTCAAGGGCGCGTTCAATTTTTACCAGGGCGTCGCCCGCGGCATGATGAAGCAGCGCAGCGGGCGCATCATCAACATCGCGAGCGTCGCCGGTCTCATGGGCAATGCGGGGCAGGCAAATTACGCCGCGAGCAAGGCCGGGCTGATCGCGTTCACCAAAGTCGTCGCACGCGAACTCGCGACGCGCGGCGTGACATCGAACGCCGTCGCGCCGGGATTTATCACGACGGACATGACCGAGGTACTCCCGCAGAACGTGAAGGACGAAGTCGTGAAGCAGATTCCGGTGAAGCGTTTTGGGCTGCCGGAGGACATCGCGTCGGCGGTGGCGTTCCTTGCGAGCGCCGAGGCGGGATACATCACCGGGCAGGTGCTCACGGTGGATGGCGGGATGGTGATGTAAGCGGAAAAAAGTTGAGAGTTGAGGATGGCAGCACCGCCTTTCCTCCTCCCGGCACACAACCCTCAACACTCAAGTCCCGATGCACCTCTACATCCTCCGCCACGCGAATGCCGACACCGAGGCCGCGACCGACTCCGCACGGGAGCTTTCTGAGAAGGGCCGCGAGCAGGCAAAGAAGGTCGCGCAATTTTGCACGGAGCACGGCATCCGGCCGGAGGTGATTTTCTCCAGTCCGCTCATCCGCGCACAGCAGACGGCGAGGCCCGTCGCGAAGGAGCTCGGCATGGAAGTGACCACGGCGCGCTGGCTCGCATGTGGCGCGACGCCAGAGGGGATCTGCGCACAGCTCGTCGCGCTGAGGGACGCCGCCGCGGTGATGCTCGTCGGCCACCAGCCGGATCTCGGCGAACTCATCGCGCACCTGCTCGGCGCGAGCGGCGACAGCATCAATGTCCGCAAGGCCTCACTCACGCTTGTCGAGGTAACCCTGCCGCGGAAGGGCGGGGGACGGGTCGAGTTTTCGATGCCCGCGAGGATGATGTAGCCGGCCGATGCGCCTCTGGCGTGCGGTCGTGAAATAGCACTGGCGTCTTCGTTCCGTGTGCACGTCGGGAAATTGGCCCAGCGGACGCGCAGGCCGCCCCGCAACTTCCACGTTTCCGGCTTTTCAGGCGCTCTGCCATTTTCCATGTGCGACGCGAGGGTTGCGGTTTTGGCTTGCTGGAAATCGCGGCCCGTAAATGATGGAGAAACGCGAATGAAGCACTGAGCCTGTTCGCGACCTCCGAACAACCAAAGGGCAGGCTCCCGACGTTTCCGACCGCGGGATTTTTTTTACGACACTCCACCGAACCATGAGCGGCGAACCCATCCATGTTCTGCTCGTCGAAGACAACCCTGGGGATGTCGCGCTGATGAAGATCATGCTCGCGGAGGAATGCGATGGCCGCGTGGTGATCGAGACGACCTCCCGCGCCGCCGACGCTGCGGAGCGGCTGAAAGCCGGCGGCATCGATGTCGTGCTGCTCGACCTGTCGCTGCCCGACGCCCATGGCACCGAGGCGCTCGTCCGCCTCCAAGCGTACGTGGGCCGTGTCCCGATCGTCGTGCAGACGGGTCTCGACGACGATGATGTCGCCGTGCAGGCGATGCAGCTCGGCGCGCAGGACTACATCACGAAGGGAAAATCGGATGGGCGGCTGCTCATGCGGAGGATCCGGCAGGCCATCGAGCGCACGCGCACGATGCGCGAACTCGCCGACCAGCGGCGGCGGCTGGATGCGCTGATGGAGAACATCCCCGACCGCGTCTATTTCAAGAATCGCGAGGGCGCCTTCATCCAGGTGAATCCGGCGCTCGCGAATTTGTACGGGTTCGACGACCCGCAGCAGGTCATGGGAAAGACCGATGCGGATTTCTTTTCCGATGAGCACGCGGGCCAGGCGCGCGCCGACGAGGAGGGTGTGCTGCGCACCGGAGAGCCCATCATCGGGAAGATGGAACGGGAGACGTTCCCCGGCGGGCGGACGACGTGGGCGCTGACGACGAAGATGGCGCTGAAGGATGAGGCCGGCGAGATCATCGGGACCTTCGGCGTCTCGCGCGACATCACCGCGCTGAAGACGGCGGAGCTCGCGCTGCGCGGCAGCGAGGAGCGCTACATGCGGCTGCTGAACTCGGTCACCGACTACGTGTACACCGTCCTCTTGGAAAAGGGACATGTCGTCTCCACGCAGCACGGCGCGGGCTGCCTCGCGGTCACGGGATTTTCGCCGGAGGAGTTCGAGAGGGACACGATGCTCTGGCACAAGATCATCTTCCCCGACGATCGCGATGCCGTGGTGAACATGGTGCTCTCGGCGGTGAAGGGCGACGCAGCCTTCGAGATCGAGCACCGCCTCGTCCGCAAGGACGGGAAGATCCGCTGGATCCGGAACAAGCATGTGCCGCGGCGCGACGGCTCGGGCCACATCGTCGCCTACGACGGGCTCATGTCGGACATCACCGACAGGAAGCGCTCGGACGAGGACCTGAAGGCCGCCCAGTCCCAGCTCATGCAGGCGGAGAAGCTCCACTCGATCGGCCAGCTCGCCGCCGGTGTGGCGCACGAGGTGAAGAATCCGCTCCAGGTCATTCTCGTCGGCCTCAATTACATGGGCGACTCACCGCTCGCCGCGAATGGCGAGACGCGCTCGGTGCTCGGCGAGATGCGCGACGCCGTGCAGCGTGCAAATGCGGTCGTGCAGGATCTGCTCGATTTTGCCTCGCCGCGCGAACTCGGCATGCAGGCACGGGCGATCAATACGCTGCTCGAAAAGGCGATTCGCTTTGTCCGCCACGACATCACGAAGGCCGGCGTGAAGGTCGTCACGAATCTCGCCGCGGGGCTGCCGGAAGCCTCCGTGGACCCGACGAAGATCGAGCAGGTGTTCATCAACCTGATCACCAACGCGTGCCACGCGATGCCGACCGGCGGGACACTCACCGTGACCACGCGGGAGCGCGTGATGACGCCCGGCGAGAGCCCGCAGCACGACAGCGGCGACCGCAGCGGCATCCGCTTCCGCTCCGGGGAGCCCGTGCTGGCAATCGAGATCCGCGACACTGGCACTGGTGTGCCGCCGGAAAAGCTGAACCGGATTTTCGAGCCGTTCTACACGACCAAGAGCACCGGCAAGGGAACGGGCCTCGGGCTTTCCGTGACGCAAAAGATCATCGATCTCCACCGCGGAAAAATAAGCATCGAAAACCATCCCGAAGGCGGCGTAATAGCCACCATCACACTGAAAGCAATCAAACCGGGCGACCGCGCCCCAAAGGAAAGACCATGAGCAAGAAAAAAATACTCCTCGTTGACGACGAATCCGGCTTCACGCGCCTGCTGCGCCTCACGCTGCCGGCGTACGAGATCCGCGAGGAGAACAACCCGCTGAAGGCGGTGCAGACCGCGAAGGAATTCAAGCCCGACATGATTTTCCTAGACGTGATCATGCCAGAGGCCGACGGCGGCACCATCGCCGCGCAGATGCGGGAGGATCCGGAACTGAAGAGCGTGCCGATCGTCTTCCTCACCGCCATCGTCTCGCCGGACGAGGCGAAGACCCGCCACCAGATCGGCGGCTGCGAATTCCTCGCCAAGCCCGTGAGCCGCGACCAGGTGGACGCATGCATCCGCAAGCACCTCGGGTTCTGACGCGGCGGAGCGCGATGGAACAGAGCCCTCCGGCCGCCGCCCTTCACCAGCAAGAGTTGGTGAAGTTCTTCGAGATGTCCATCGACATGCTCTGCATTGCGGACTTCGGCGGCTATTTCCGGCGGCTGAATGCCGCGTGGCAGAAGACCCTCGGCCACTCGACGGAGGAACTGTGCGCCGTCCAATACGTCGAATTCGTCCACCCGGATGATCTCGCGGCCACGCTCGCGGAGGCCGCGGGTCTGACGGCCGGGGCGGACACCGTCTCGTTTCAAAACCGTTACCGTTGCAAGGATGGCTCGTACAAGTGGCTGCTCTGGCACGCGCACGCGGACTTCCAGGCGAACCTGATCTACGCCGTCGCGCGCGACATCACCGAGCGAAAGCGCGCCGAGGACGTGCTGAAGGCGACCGCGGCCGAGCTCTCCCGCTCGAACGACGAACTCTCGCAGTTTGCCTACGTCGCCTCACATGATCTCCAGGAGCCGCTCCGGATGGTCGCCAGTTTCCTCCAGCTCCTCGAAAAGCGCTACGAGGCTTTGCTCGATGAGGACGGGAAAAAATTCATCCACTTCGCCGTGGACGGGGCGAAGCGCATGCAGTCGCTCATCCATGATCTGCTCTCGCTCTCGCGAGTGCAGACTCGCGCGCGGCCGCTGGCGCCGACGGACTGCGCAAAGATTTTCCGCGACGTGGTGGACAATCTCCAGATCGCCATCGCTGACGCCGACGCCACCGTGACATGCGACAGCCTGCCCGAAGTCGTGGCGGACAGCACGCAGCTCGCGCAGCTTTTCCAGAACCTGATCGACAACGCGCTCAAATTCCGTGGCAACGAGGCCGTCCGCATCCACGTCGGCGCGGTGCGCAGGAAGGGCGGGTGGGAATTCTCCGTGCGCGACAACGGCGCGGGCATCGAGGCCCAGTTCTTCGATCGCATCTTCGGCATTTTCCAGCGGCTCCAGACGCACGAGCAGCTTCCCGGCACGGGCATCGGCCTCGCCGTGTGCAAGAAAATCGTCGAGCGCCACGACGGGAAAATCTGGCTCGAATCCGAGCCGGGTCGCGGCTCCGCATTTTTTTTCACGATTCCCGATAAGAAGCCAGCATCCGCCGGGTGAATGCGGTACATGATGGTCATGGCACACCCGCGCACAGTCGAAATTCTCCTCGTGGACGATAACATCGGAGACGTCGTGCTCACGAAGGAGGCGCTCAAGGGCGCGGATTTTTCCAGCCACGTCAACGTCGCGCGCGACGGATTTGAGGCGCTCGAATTTTTGCGCCGCACCGGAAAATTCTCCTCTGCGCCAAGGCCGGATCTCATCCTGCTCGACATCAACATGCCCCGGAAAAACGGCTGCGAGGTGCTCGAGGAAATCCGCGGTGACGAGGATCTGCGCATCATCCCCGTCGTGATCCTCACCAGCTCCGAGGCCGAGGATGACATCCGCCGCTCGTACGAACTGGGCGCAAACTGCTTCGTCACCAAGCCGGCGGACCTCGACGAAATGGTGAAGGCCGTCCAGGCCATCAATTTTTTCTGGCTCACCGTCGCAAAGCTGCCGCGCCCTCTCTGATTCCAGACGCGCCACCGCGGTGAATTTCGGATCACTCCGAGCCGGTGATCGGAGTGCCCGCGAAATGACACGAACGAAAGCAACTCGGAATCTGCGGTGCGCGTACCAGTTCATCCGGCACGCCGCTCACCGCATTTTCTTCATCTCAAATTGCTTCCCCGCCAGCGCGTCCTTCGCGAACGCGCCCCAGAACGGAGTCGGCATGTAATCCCAGCCCGTGATCATCACGGGCGTCGCCGCGGGGTGAAATGAAAAGCCCGTCCAGTGCAGCCGGTGCTTCTGCATGAAGCCGAGCATGTCTGGCACCCATGTGGACGGATCCTCCTGCGCGTTCGCGGGGATGAAATCCATCTTCTTCACGTCCGCGCCGACCTCACCGACGAGGATCGGATGTTGGTCCGCGACGATGAGCACTTTCTCCTGCCAGCCGCGCTTCCACGGATAGATGTGCGTGGAGTAGATGATGCCATTGCCGCTGGTGTCTTTCAGCGCAAAGCCATTCGCGACACCCGAGAGATCGTAGGCCCAGTCGAGCCCGCCGGAGACGACGATATTGCGCGCGCCCGTCGAGCGCACCGCATCCACGAGCGCCTGCATCCCGATCGCTTGGAAGCCCTGCGCGGCCTTCGCCTTTTCCTCTGCGGTCAGGAACGCATCCTCGTCCGCCGGCTTTTTCTTTTCCGCGACAAAGCCGCCGTCGCGCCACACTTCCCACGACGTGCCGTGCGGCTCGTTGAAAAGATCGAACAGCACCGCCGAGTG
>JANXZI010000323.1 GCA_025355595.1 Spartobacteria bacterium | reverse complement strand
ATGGTGAAGGATATTTCCTCGCAGCGCTGATCACCCGGAACCAATCTACAAATAATATGAAACCATCCTTCATCCTCACCTCCATTTTTCTTGGGACGATCGGCTCCCTGCGAGCGGGACAGGTCGTCCAAGAGCCCGCTGCCAGCGCAGTCGGCGTGATCAGCCACGAAGCTGAGATCAGCTACAGCGCCAGCATGGGCGCGCACAGCAATGTGAGCGCGTTTCGCAATGCGAACGTCTCCGAGCAGAGCACGCACCTTCAGTACGTCTTCGGCTACGCCATTCCCGAGCGGCCCATCATTCGTTTCGGCATCGGCTACGATCGCTACGACTTCGGCTTCGCCGGCCCAGGGCTCATCCCCGGCGCGCTCCAGTCGCTGCATCTTGTCGCGGGACTCGACCTGAAGCTCGGCGACTTCCTCATCCGCATCGAGGCGCAGCCCGGATTTTACGGCGACAATCGCGGCTTCAATTCCAGCGACTTCACCATCCCCGTCATCCTCGGCGCGTCGTATCTCGTGAGCAAGGACGTGCAGTGGATCGCCGGGCTGTATTACAATCCGAACTCCAGCACCCCGATCATGGGCGGCATCGGCCTGCGCTGGAAAATGTCGGATCGTTGGGTGCTGAATGCCGTCCCTCCGAACCCGCGGCTTGAATTCAAGGCCACGGACGATCTCACGCTCTACGCGGGCGGGCAAATCATCGTCTCGACCTTCCGCGTGAACAAAAATTTCGGCGTCGGCACCCCCGCGGCCCCTGGCCGGAATTACGGCAACGCCCTGGTGGACTACACGGAGGTTCGCGCCGGCACCGGAGCGTCTTGGAAGTTTACGCCGAAGGGCACGCTCGATCTCGAAGTCGGCTACATGGCCTACCGCGATTTCGACTACCACAAGGTCGGCGACAATTTTCAGACCAAGAGCGGCGCGGTTTACGGGCAGGTGGGGCTGAAGCTGGCGTTCTGAGCGCGGGAAAAATGCACGAAGGTGACGGGCCGGGCGCGGTTGAATTCCCGATGGAATTCCGCTTCCCACCCGCCGCACGACTCAGCATGTTCCGCCGCTCATGTGGTTGCTAAAAAAACTTTTCAAAAAACGCGACGAGCAGCTCGCCGGGGACGGCGACGTCGTGAAGCCGTTCCTCGATCACCTCGAGGATCTGCGGTGGACGCTCATGAAAATGGTCGGCACGCTCGCGGTGACGATGCTGCTGGCGTTTTTCTTCAGAACGACATTGACGGCACTGCTGAACCATCCGCTCCAAGTCGCCGTGCCGGGCGCAAAGCTGATCATCATCGATCCCATCGAGTCGGTTTCGATGACCGTCATGCTGGCATTCTACACCGGCATCATCGTCGCATTTCCGATCCTGTTCTATTTCCTCGCGGAGTTCCTGCTCCCCGCGCTCACGCGAAAGGAAAAGAAATACGTCCTTCCAGCCGTGGGCGTCGGCTTCGGGCTTTTCCTCACGGGTGTGTTGATCAGCTATTTCTTCGTGCTGCCACCGACGCTTCGCTGGCTGCACCTGGATGCGAAGACGCTCGGCATTGATGCCAGTTGGACAGCCAAGAATTACTACGGTTTCGTGACGCACATGAGCATCGCCATGGGGCTGATTCTCGAGATGCCCGTGGTCATGGCGACGCTCAGCGGCATCGGCCTCATCAGCTACGCGTGGCTGAAAGGGATGCGCATGTATGGCTACGCGATCGCGCTGGTGCTCGCTGGCATCATCTCGCCGACGCCGGATTTGTTCATGCTCCTCATCTTCGCGCTGCCGATCATGTCGCTCTTCGAGCTGTGCATCTGGCTCGTATGGGGCATGGAAAAGCGCCGCGCAAAACAGGAGCCGCCCGAGGCGCGCACGGAGCAGCCCATCGCGCCCACGCCCCCGCCCGACACCTATCCGCACGAGGATCCGCACCACGGCTACTACGACGAGCACCATCATACCCATGATGGGCACGACGAGCACGGAAACTACGTCGGCTACGACGAGCATCACGGCGGCGAAGGCGACACCGGCACGGAGAAAAAGCCCGACGTCGAAGTGAAGCCGGAGCCCGCGAAGCCGTCCGAGCCGGAGAAATCGTCAGAACCCGCGAAGCCGTCTGAGCCTGAAAAGAAGGACGAGCCGGAAAAGCCGAAGGAATAGCGGCGCTCAGCCGATGAAGCTCGCCTCGACCCTGCTCCTCCTCCTCGCGTGCTTCGCGGGCGCGGTGAATTCGCTGGAGCGGGAATTCCTCTGCCCGATCTGCGGCACGCACTGGCAGCAGCGCATCGAGACCTCCTCGCGCCCGAAAGGCCTGCGGCTGGATCTCCGCCAAGTCGGCGACGTCGTCGATCCCCCCACGCTGCCGCAGTGCGTGAAATGCCACTTCCCGCTTTTCAGCGACCGCCTCATTGAGCAGGCGAAGGATCCCGCCAAGGCGCGCGCCTTCAAGCAGCTTGCCTCCTTCGTGCTCGGCGCGGATTTCCAGATGCTGGCGGCAAAAAACCCGCCATACTTCGCACTCGCGCTGGTCCAGGGCTTGAACGCCCGGAATCCCACACCGCACCGGGTGATCGCGCTCAGCTACCTGCGCGCGTCGTGGCAGGTCGAGGATCGAGAGAACGCGTGCCGCCGACTTTTGGAAAAGGCGCGCGAACACTATGTCGCTGCCCTGGCCGAGACTGGCGAGGGCGAGCAGCCGCACCGCGACTTCGCGCTGCTCTGCGGCGAGATCGAGCGGCGGCTCGGGAAATGGGACGACGCTGCGAAACGCTTCCGCGGCCTCGAGTCGTCCCGCATTCTGAAAGGGACGCCGCAGGAAGGCATCCCAGCGCTGCAACTCCGACTCATCGCGCAGCACGATTCAGCGCCCCACCTGCTCGACGGCGCGGATGTCGCGCAGATTCGCGAGGCGCAAAATCCCGCAACGCCCGCTGAAAGGCCGATCCTCAATCTCGGACTCCCAGCCCGCGCCGAAAAGCTGGATGACGCGCTGAAACTCGAACAGCCGCCGAAGCCGCCGGAAGATTCGCCGGACGGAGCGCCAAAGTAGTGCCGGGCTTCAGCCCGCCACACGCAGCCATTGTCGCGAGGGGCACGGGAAACTGAGTTCACCTTGTCCCACTCGTCTCACCCATTGCGCACCGTAAAACGAGCGCCTAATTTACCGCACCGTCCACACTGATATTTTCGCCATGCCCAACCCGCCGCTCAACCGCCGCACCTTTCTTCACGGACTCGGAGTCACGATGGCCCTCCCGTTTTTGGAAGCCATGCTTCCGCGCACAGCCTCAGCCGCAGCCACGGCGCACGCACCGATCCGCACCGCATTTTTCTACGTGCCGAATGGCGTGAATACGACGGACTGGACGCCGAAGCAGTTCGGCGCGGATTTCCAACTGCCCTACATTCTCGAACCGCTGCAGCCGCACAAAAATGACGTGCTCGTGCTCACCGGTCTCGCTCAGGACAAAGGCCGCGCGAATGGCGACGGCGCGGGTGACCACGCACGAGCGGCGTCCACCTGGCTCACCGGCGCGCAGCCGCTGAAAAGCGAAAGCTCGCGCATCCGCGTCGGCGTCTCGGCGGATCAGGTCATGGCCGCGGCCATCGGGCGCCAGACGCGCTTTCCGAGCATCGAGCTTGGCGTCGAGCCCGCGCGGCAGGGTGGCAAGTGCGACAGCGGCTACGCGTGCGCCTACTCGAACAACATCTCTTGGCGCAGCGACACCACTCCCAGCGGCGCGGAGACGAACCCGCGCCTCGTCTTCGAGCGCCTCTTTGCCTCCGCAAATCCGAAACTCGCGAACGAGGCCACCGCGCGCCGCGAGCGCCAGCGCAAGAGCATCCTCGACTTCGTCCTGGAGGACGCACGCACGCTCAGCGGAAAAATCGGCGGCAGCGACAAGCAAAAGCTCGACGAATATCTCACCGCAGTCCGCGAGATCGAACAGCGCGTCGAAGCCGCGCAGCGCAGCGTCGCCGCCGTGCAGCACTCCGGCGTCATCGAGGCCTACGAAGTGCCCGAGGCCATCCCCGAGAGCTACGAGCAGCACGCGCGGCTGCAGCTCGACATGATCGCGCTCGCCTTCCAGACGGACAGCACGCGCATCGCCACCTGCATGCTTGCAAATGAAGGCAGCAACCGCAGCTACCGGAATCTCAGCATCACGCGCGGCCACCACGAGCTTTCGCATCACCAGGGCAACGCGGAAAACCTGCGGCAGATCCGCGAGATCAACCGCTTCCACATGCGGCAATTCGCGTATCTCCTTGGCAAGCTCAAGTCCATGCCCGAGGGCGACGGCACCGTGCTCGACAACACGCAACTCCTCTACGGCGCCGCGCTCGCCGACGGCAATCGCCATGAGCATGAAAACCTTCCGCTCATCCTCGCCGGCCGTGGCGGCGGCACGATCCTCACCGGTCGCCACATGCGCTTCCCCTCGGAAACGCCGATGTGCAACTTGCTCCTCACGATGATGAACAAGGCGGGCATCGCGGCGCAGCGACACGGCGACAGCACCGGGACGCTGCGCGGATTGGAAGGCTGACGCGTGATGCAGTCGCGCAGCCGCACGGCCCGAAAGGCAGGCATCCTCGCTTCGCAGGGCAGACGGGCCTCCGACCTGTCGGAACAGCCGGATCCAGACGTCGCCGGCGGCGTGCTGAACTTGGAACTTGGAACTTGGAACGCGGAACGCGGAACGGGTGAGCCCGCACACGGAAGGGAGGCGCGGCGGATTTCCAAGTTCCAAGTTCCAAGTTCAGAGTTACGAGTTCACGCCGCCGCAGGCGCTGTGCATCCCTCACACCCGCCCGCCCCAAAGCCTGCGCGATGCACTCATGCTGCCCTCAAATTTCAAATCTTCCCCGGGGCGCGCGTGATCCTTGCCGCATCCGCATGGTTACTGTGCACACATCTTTCTCCCGCAGCCGAGCCGCCCGCCGATGTCTCGAAGCTCTCGGAACAGCTCGCATCCTCCGACCGCGACACGCGGCGCGAAGCCGGCTATCGCCTCGAAAAACTTGGCCCCGCGTCGAAGGCTGCGCTCCCCGCGCTCATCCGCGCGATCGGCGATTCCGACAAACAGGTCTGGGCCAATGCACTCGCCGCCATCGCCGCCATCGGCCCGGATGCGGCGGAGGCGATCCCGCAGCTCGTGGATGCGTTCGATTCGCGGAAGGGCAGCGACTTTCGCCAGCGTGACAAATCGCAGAAACTCATGCGCGCCGCGCACGCGCTCGCACGCATCGGCGAAGCCGCGCGACCCGCGCTCATCGCGGCGCTGAAGAGTGACGACACAGGCCTGCGCCTCGGCGCAACGAAGGCGCTCGGCGGCATGGGCGCGAATGCACGCGACGCACTGCCCGCGCTCATCGAAAACCTCGGCCACAGCGACGAGGAACTGCACAGCGAAGTCATCGAGACGCTCGGCCTCATCGGTGCCGATGCCGTCGCCCCGCTCACCAAATCTCTCTCGTGGCCCGACCCGAAACTCCGCCGCGGCTCCGCCCGCGCGCTCGCCGCAATCGGCGCCGCGGCTGCTCCCGCGGGCCCGGAGCTGCTCGCGCGCCTCGCCACGGAAAAGGAACGCGACGTCCGCTCCGCATTGCTCGCCGCACTGCCGCGCGTCGGGCTGCCGCCGGAAAAAATCACCGCGGCACTCGTGCGGGCATTTCGCGAGGATGATGAGCAGCTCCGCTCCGCAGCGCTGGACGCGCTGCTGCTCATCCGACCTGCGGAAAAATCTGCCGTGCCCGCCATCGCCGCATTGCTGAATGATCCGCTGCCCGCAGTCGCCGAGCGCGCGGCGCTCGCGCTGGGCCGCTTCGGTGCCGCCGCGAAATCAGCCGTGCCCGCGCTCGCGAACGGCGCAGCCCGCGACGGTGCGCAACGCGCGGCCTGCATCGCCGCGCTCACGGAAATCGGCGGGTCTGCAGTGCCGGAGGTGCTGCGGCAAATCGAGAAAGCTCCCGCTGCTTCGCTGAATCGCGAACACTGGGTGATCAAGCTGCTCGCCGGTATCGGAGCAGCGGGATTGCCGGACCTTGAAAAGGCGCTCGGCTCGCCCGTCGCATCCGTGCGCGTGGCCGCGCTCGGCACACTGAACGAACTCGG
>JANXZI010000308.1 GCA_025355595.1 Spartobacteria bacterium | reverse complement strand
TCGAGTTGCAACTGAAGTATAATTGGAAACATTTCGACTATATCCTCACTCCAGCCAGCAAATGAAACGCTTCGAACGAAAGTCCAGTGCCGCCTTCACGCTCATCGAGATCCTGCTCGTGATCATCATCATCATCTCGCTGATGGCCGTGCTCATCCCGAACATTCAGAACGCGATGAACCAGTCGCGGAAAGGCACGGCGCAGATCTACGTGTCGAAGCTCGTCGGCGACCTCGGGCAGTACGAGCTGGTGAACAAGCGCCCGCCGAGCACCGAACAGGGCCTGCACTCCCTCGTGGAAAAGCCAAGTGGCGATCCCGTTCCGCGCATGTGGAGCCAGATCGAGACCAAGCTCGAAAGTGATCCGTGGGGCACCGATTACCAATACGAATTCCCTGGCCGGCACAACCCGAAGAGCTTTGACGTTTTCAGTTGCGGCCCTGATCGACTGTCCGGCACCGCGGACGACATCGGAAACTGGGACCCCGCGGAGACCAAGTGATCTGAAGGGTTCGGCGGGCATCGCCGAAGAGGTTCACCCCCATGGAAAAAACGGCGCGAGCTTGCGGAATCATACGCCGTGCCGCGCTCGCCGCCATCCTCTGCGTGCCGTCGCTTGCATTCGTCGCGGCATCATCCGCCGCACGACCGGGGCAGATCGAGAGGCAGGAGGTCGCATCCTCCGTGCTCGCCGTCGTCAGCTACGACACCCGGAAGCGCGTCCTCGAACTCGAATTTCACTCCGGGGCGATCTACCGCTACCTTGATGTGCCCGAGGATATTTTCCGCCGCCTGCTCGCCGCCGAGTCGAAAGGCCAGTTCTTCGGCGCAAACATCCGCGACAAATTCCGCAGCGCACGCGTGAAAGACCGCAACGCAAAATGACGAAGGACGAAATCAAGCTCGTCGTCTTCATCCTCGGCGCATTCCTCGTCGGCGCGATCGTGCAACATTACCGCACCCGCCTGCCGGGCACGCCCGCCATGCCGCCCACTCCCCCGCCCCACGGCTGGGCCAAGCCGCCCTACGTGCTCAAGGAAAAAAGCAGCCGCACGCCCGTGCGCGAAGCGGAGGAGCCATAGCGGGACGGCGATGCGCTTTCCGCATGAACGCCAGTCATGAAAAATTGGTGCAAGAAATACCTTGCCAATACATATTCGATATGTATCCTGCATGCATGAAACTCACACTCAATATTGATGACGAACTCCTGGAACGTGTCCGGGAGACCACCGGCGCCAAAACCAAAACCGAAGCGATTCACGTCGCACTCCACGAAATGGACAGAAGAAACAAATTGATCGAATTGTTGGCGAAGGACGATTTTCGGATGACTTCCGAAGATTGGAAAAACGCCTGGGAGGATCCGGGCGCGGAGGCCGAGGATTTCACGGCCAAGGTCGCCGAGACGCCCGGAAAATCCACGCCCCCGGCCGCACCCAGGAAGCCCGTAAAATATGAACGCAAGCCCCGTCCTCGTAGATAGCTGCTGGTACATCACGCAGATGAAGCAGGGCCGGCATCCCCTGCGCACGCTCGAGTCAGTCGCGCACACGCGTGACGTGGCGACCTGCGGCATCGTCCGCGCGGAGGTGGCGCGCGGTATCCGCGATCCCGGGCTTCTGAAAAAATTCCGCGCTCGCTGGGACGTGATGCTCTACGTGCCGCTCGACAACCGCCTCCTCGCCGATTCCGAGCAACTCGCCTGGCAGCTCGACCGCACCGGCGTGATTCTGCCGCTCACGGACATCATCATCGCCTGCTGCGCGCGCCGCATCGGCGCGGTCGTGCTCACATTCGACAAGCACTTCTCACACATCCCGGGGCTGCGCTGCGCGGACAGGATTGTGTAGTTACCGCAGGGCTTTCCCTGGCGCGGCGACCTTGTTCTGGGAGACTGTGGCCGTGATGAAGCAGAACCACACGTTCTGCTCCGCACGCGCAGCGAGACCGTTTCCGAAGACTGGATTCAATGTGCCGACGAGACGCGGTGAGCCGACAGACGCCGTTATGTTGGTTACCAATTTTTGCGTCTCAAACAGCGGCTGCTCCAGCTCTGCAAGTCCCTGCCCCCACTTCTCCCTTCGCGCGAGTGCGACATGGCTCACATTGAGGTGAAAATCCACGGACTTCGCGTCCGGTGAAAGGGTGGGTTCCGCTTCGAGTAAGTCGCCGACATCTTTCTCGCCGAATGCAGTGGCCACAACCGGAAGCTGGATTTTGTTTTCAGCCATACCGCACGGAATCTGCGGCGGTGAGAACTCTGTGGGGTAACTGTAGAGCGCGACGTTCTGCAACTGCGCGATCTGGTTGGACTTGGTGCGCAGAACGAGCAGGCGTTCGAGTTTTCCCGATGCGAGCACTTCCTTGTAGAGTTCCTCATCGGTCATGCCCCTGCGCTGAAGCTCGCCCGCCTTGGCGATGGGCAGCGAGAATGCCTCGTAGGCGAGGGAGATGTTCATCGAATCCAAATTCGCGGCCTGCGGATCAGGATCTCGGGCGGGGGCCTGGTGTGCAGCTTTGACCTCTGCCTTCGGCTTCGGCGTGCTGGTGGTATCGCTCTGCGCGCAGAGGTTTGAAACAAACGCCAGCGCAAGCGCGGTGAC
>JANXZI010000303.1 GCA_025355595.1 Spartobacteria bacterium | reverse complement strand
GCGCTCACGGCGGCGGACTGCATGAAATCCACAACGTCGGGAAAACTCCGCACGTCCTTCCCGTCGGTGCCGACGAGCCGGACTTTGTTGTCGCCGGAACTCGTGATCATCTGCTCCGACGCGCCCGCAAAATGCACCGATGTCACCTCCTTGTCGTAGCCCTCGACGTTCTTCTTCCGGTCGCCGGTCGTGAAGTCCCAGACCTTCACCACATTGTCCGCGCCGGAGGTCGCGAGCGTGCGGCCGTCGAGGCTCCACGCGATTCCAAGGATGTGATGCGTGTGGCCCTCGAATGATTTCACGACCTTGCCCGATGAGAGGTCGGTGACCTTCGCGATCTTGTCCGCAGCGCCGGACGCGAGGAATTTTCCATCGGCGGAAAAGTCGAGCGCGAGCACCGCGTCGCTGTGCGTCGTCAGAAATTCGCGGGCAAACACGGGC
The DNA here is from genome assembly GCA_025355595.1 of Spartobacteria bacterium. Classification (GTDB taxonomy): domain Bacteria; phylum Verrucomicrobiota; class Verrucomicrobiia; order Chthoniobacterales; family Chthoniobacteraceae; genus SXWH01. Next base: position 2,807 of record JANXZI010000303.1, on the reverse strand, counting down.
GCGGATTGCGCCGAGGGCTGTGGCGCGGATTGCGCCCCGGCCTGTGGCGCGGATTGCGCCCCGCCTGCGCCGCTCTTGAGATCCAGTATCTTGATCTCACCGCCGCGCGAAGGCTCGCCGCCGCCGATGGCGAGGAATTTTCCATCCGGCGAAAATGCGAGCGACTCGACGCGATCCGTGAACGGCGACTTGCCCGTGCTCGCGCCGATCGTGCGATCGAGCTTCCACGCGGGATTCACATCCCACGCGGTCACGGTGGAATCCTGCGCGGCGGAAATGATCTGTCCGCCCGGCGCGATGGCGAGCGACTTCACGGGTGCCTTCGTGCCTTTCACGACAGCGAATGCCGCGCCGGTCTCGCCGCTCCATGTGTGGATGGCCATGTCGTCGCCGGCGGTCGCGACCGTCTGGCCATCCGCGGAAAATGCGATCGCGAGAACGGGCTTCTCGGCATCGGTCGCCGCCTCCTTCGCGACCTGCAATTCGTCGTCCGCCTTTTTCTTCGCGGCTTCGGCTGCGGTCACGGCGGCTTTCGCCTCTGCGAGCGCAGCGGTCAGTTTTTGCTCCTCTTCCTTCGCGAGCTTGATTTCCGACTCGGCGACGGTCACGGCGGTCTCCGCTTTCTTCACCGCGTCGTCGGCGGTGGCGAGAGCCTTGTCCAACGGTTCGAGTTTGCCGGCGGCCTCCTTGCGCTTTGCAGTTTTCTGATCGCGCTCGGCCTTCGCCTTCTCGGCGTCCTTGTTTTTCGCCGCGAGTTCGGTGTTCGCCTTTTCAACCGCAGGCTGCTCGGTTGGCGACTTGGCCTTGATGTCCTCCGCTGCGGTCTTCGCGTGCGCGGCGGCTTTCTCCGCAACGTCGGCGGCGTCCGCGGCCTTTTTCAAATCCTCGTCGGCGCTGGCGAGCACCTTGTCACCTGCGGCCTTTGCATCCTTCGCAGCCGTGAGGGCTTTCTGTTTCGGCTCGATTTCCTGCTTCTTCGCCGGGACAGCCTCGATCGCTTTTTTGATGCGATCCCCCGATGCCTTGAGCTGCTTGTCCGTGTTCTGCTCGGCGGCCTTACGGAAAGCCACCGTACCGGTTGCAACTTGGAGCGCACGTTCGCGGGCCTGCGCAAATTCCACCGCGAACCGATCACCGCGCAATTCCGCGACGGGCTTGCCGGCGGCATCCCAAAGTTTCGCGAGATTGTTTGCGCCCGCCGAGGCGATGCGTTTGCCGTCGGCACGAATCGCCACGGCCGTCACCGCGCCGCCGTGTTTCGCCTGCACGCTGCTCTTGCCCTTCGCGGTGTCCCACAGTTGCACGCTGCCATCGGCTCCGCCGGAAACGAGCTGCGTCGGCGTCGAATCCAGCGCCGTGACTGCGCCCGTGTGTCCGGGCATGTCCTTCGGATTTTCGAGCGCGGCGTCCCAGATGCGGATGATGCCATCGGCTCCGCCGGATGCGATTTTTTCCCCAACCCACGCGACGGCGTTCACTTCCGCCGGAGTCGTGACGGTCGCGATTTGCTTGCCGTCCGCGACATTCCAGAGAGTGAGCGATTTCTCCGCGGAGCCGCACGCGAGCTTCCCGCTGTCGGGGGAAAATCTAAGCGCACGGATCGCACCCTTCGCGGCTGCAATCTGCTGCCCCGGCTTGCCATCGGGGAAGCTGAACAGCTTCACGCTGCCGTCCTCTTTGCCCGTCGCGATCCATTTTCCATCCGGGCTCGCGGCGAGCGTCGTTCCTGCGTCGGCGATCTGGAATTTCTGCGTCTCATTCGTGCGCCGCCAGAACTTCACCTCGCGGTACGCGCCGGACGCGATCAGCGATCCGTCCGGGCTCGTCGCGAGCGCGTTGATTTGGTCGGTGTGTGCGATCTCGGAGGACAGCGCGCGTCCCGACGGGACGTGGTAAAATGAAATCCGGTTCGCCCGCGCGCATGCGGAGAACTGTCCGTCGGGTGTGATAGCGACCGAGAAGATCGCGTTCACGCCCGCGGGCAGCGGCTGCCACTGGAGCACGCGCTCCTTTTTTTCCGAGGGCTTCGCGCCCTGATCGATCCACAGCTTGAGCAGCGCGAGTTGCGGCGGCGTGAGGTCCTTCGCCTTCGCCTTGTTGTCGCGCGGCGGCATTTTCAAATCGTCGTCCGTATGCGCCGCAGCTTGGAGCAGCAGGCTCTCCGCCCCCTTGCCGGGCTTCAGCGCGGGGCCGGTGTCGCCGCCTTTCGCCATCAGCTCCGCGGTCTCCATGTTCAGCCCGCCCTTCGTCGTCGTCTTGCAATGGCACGAGAAGCAGTTGTCGCGGAGAAACGGCGCAACCTCGCGCTCAAAGTCCACGGGCGTCGTGCGCGTGAGCGGCGCGATCTCGATCGGCGCGGCGAGCACGTTGGAACTTGTGATGGCGATGGAGAAAAGGAGGGATCTCATGCGTTTGGGAAAAATGGGCGCGTGGCAAACATGGCGGCGTGCCTCGCGTAGCGCGGATGTCCCGCCTGGCGTGTTCCGCGTCTCGCGGAACACACCCGGACGTCGAGAGAGGTTCGTTCGCAAACTGACGTCCGCCGGGTGTGACGCAGGATGCGTCGCACGGCAGGCGGGACGCCCACCCTACCCGAATCACCGCGGCTTCGCTCGCGCGCTGTGATTTGTTCGGATTTGATCGGGCTCATTCGATCGAGATGCGGATGGGCGCGGAATAAATTGTCGTCGTGACATCCTTGCCGCGATATTTGCCCTTGGTCTGGGTGGAGAAATAAATCGTGCTCTCGCCTGCCGGGAGTTTCAGCGCCTTGAGGTCGAGCGACACGGTTGCCTTCTCAGTCTTCG
>JANXZI010000298.1 GCA_025355595.1 Spartobacteria bacterium | reverse complement strand
CCGAGTTGCTCGACGATGATGTCTTTGACTTTTTCTGAGATGGATTTTTCGGACATGGCTAGGTGGTTGTTTTTTACGAAACGGGCGGTTGCTTTATGGCTCATGCGGAATGTTGGCAACAACGAAAGTGCGAAAAATTTTGGTCGTTGGATATTGGAGGTTGGGCGTGGGGCGTTGCGCCCGCCGCAGGCGTCTTGCTCCACGGAGCGACGCGTCATTTCGATGCGATTGGCCTGCGCAACAAAACCCCCAGCCTTGACCGTCGCGCGCCGGTGGTTACGCTCGCGCCCCTTTTCACCCCCCCAAAAACATGAGCGACACCACTGCCGCGGCTGCGCCCGGCGCACCCCGAGTTTCCAAAGTTTCCGACCGCGTCATCCGCATCGCGGGCAATTCGCAGGATGGCATCCAGGCCATCGGCGGGTTCCTCGCGCGCCTCGCGGGGCGCAGCGAGCAGGAGGTGATGACGTTCATGACCATCCCGTCCACGATCTCGGGCGGGGCGTCCATTTTCCAAGTGCGCATCGGCTCGGGCGAGGTGCTGAGCGCGGGCGATGAGGCGGATGTGCTGCTCTGCTTTTACAACCACAGCTACGCAAACCACATCAGCTCGCTCAAGCGCGGCGGCATCGTGCTTTATGACAGCGATCATGTTTCGCCGGACGACGAGGAATTGCTGCAAACGTATCGCCACGTCGGCGTCGCCATTTCGAGTCTCACGGTCGAGGCCATCGGCGGCACGGGGCGCGACAAAGGGAAAAATATTTACGCGCTCGGGCTCATCGCGCGGATGTTCGATTTGAATGTGCCGAAGCTCACGAAGCTGCTTGAGGAGCGCTTCGGTGGGAAGGATCCGTCGGTCGTGCAGAATGCGCTGGCTTGTTTCAACGGCGGCTACGGGCACCAGATCCAGGGGCTCATCGAGTCGTTTCAATTTGAGCACGCGGACCACTCCGGCGCACCGCAGGTGGTGATGAGTGGCAACGAGGCTCTCGCATTTGGCATCATCGCGGCGGGCGTGCGTTTTGGCGCGGGCTACCCGATCACGCCGTGGAGCGAAGTGATGGAACTGCTCCGGCGCGAGCTGCCGAAATACGGCGGCAGTTTCATCCAGACCGAGGACGAGATCGCGGCCATCTCGATGGCGCTCGGCGGCAGCTACGGCGGCCGTGTTGCGGTGACGGGATCGAGCGGGCCGGGCATTTCGCTGAAGACCGAGGCGCTCGGCTGGGCCTCGATGGCGGAGATGCCGGTCGTGGTCATTGACGTGCAGCGCGGCGGCCCGAGCACGGGCATGCCGACGAATCAGGAGCAGAGCGATCTGAACATCGCGTGCTTCGGCGGGCATGGCGACAGCCCGCGCGTGGTGCTCGCACCGTCGAGCGTCGAGGACTGTTTCTACACCGCGATCGAGGCGGTGAACATCGCGCGGAAGTTCAGCACGCCGGTGATCATCCTGAGCGATCAGGCCATCGCCACGCGCATCGAGGCGTTCCCGATGCCCGACCTGAAAAACATCTGCCAGGACATCTCGCCGGACTTCACCGCTGTCGCGGATCACAAGCCGTATGACCTCTCCGCGCCCGATGGCGTGACGCGCCACATCGCGCCCGGCACTCGCGTCGCGAGTGGAAAATATCCCGTGGCGACCGGCCTCGAGCACGACGAACTCGGCCACCCCACCGGCTCCGGCAAGCTGCATACGCAGATGAATGCCAAGCGCCGCAACAAGCTGCGCAAGCTCGCGACGGAAATCCCGGTGCCAAAGATTTACGGCGCGACCGAAGGCACCGTGCTGCTCGTCGGCTGGGGCTCGAGCAAGGGTCCGATCGAGGAAGCCGTGAAGCTCGCCCGCTCGCAGGGCGAAGCGGTCTCCGGGCTGCACATCAAATACATCAACCCGCTGCCGAACGATCTGGAGAAGCTCTTCAGCGGCTTCACTCACGTCATTGTCTGCGAGATCAACGACGAGGGACTCTACGGCCACGGCCAGCTCTGCTCGCTGCTGCGCGCGCGCTACTGCGACCCGCGCATCCGGAGCGTAACGAAGACCGACGGCCTGCCGTGGAAGGTGAAGGAAATCCTGAACCGCGCACTCACTCTCACGAAGTAATTTCATATTTTCCCCGACATGAGCACGACCATCGCCATCCCGAACGAAACCCTCGCACGCACCGGCATCGCCGCGACGCTGCCCGCGCCCGCGCCGCTCGCCGATACGGATCGCAAACCGCTCACGAAAAAGGAGACCGCCGCCGATCACCCGACGTGGTGCCCCGGCTGCGGCGATTTCAGCGTCCTCGCGCTGTACTACAAGCTCATCGAGAAGCGGAAAATCCATCACGAGAATATCTGCACCGTCGCGGGCATCGGCTGCTCGTCGCGCTTCCCGTATTTTGTGCAGGCGCACGGCGCGCACTTCATCCACGGGCGCGCGCTGGCCTTTGCGAGCGGCGTCTCGCTCTCGCGGCCGGACCTGCATGTGTTCGTCTTCGGCGGAGACGGCGACGCCTTTTCCATCGGCGGAAATCACTTCACGCACACTGCGCGCAAGAACGTGAAGATGACCTACGTGGTCATGGACAACTTCGTGTATGGCCTCACGAAAAAGCAGACCTCACCGACTTCGCCGCTCGGCTTCAAGTCGAAGACCGACATCGGCGGCAGCACCGATCGCCCGATCAATCCGATGAAGCAGGCCATCAGCGCCGGCGCGACTTTTGTCGCCCGCTGCACCGCCACGAATGTCGCGCACCTTCTCAAGACGATGGAAGCCGCGATGGATCATGACGGCTTCTCGTTCATCGAGTGCCTCAGCGAGTGCGTCGAGTTCTATCCCGGTGCCTTTGACGCCTCGAATCCGCGCAAGGGCGGCCAGTTCGCCGAGGTGTCCAAGGACCACGATGTCACCGACGAATACGCCGCCTACAAGCTCGCCGACACCGCGTGGCCCGGCCAGTTCGGCATCTTCTACCAGGCCGACCGGCCGACGAAGAATGCGAACGAAGCCAAGCTCATCGCCGACCACCGTGAAAAGGTAAACGGCCTCGAAGACTGGCAGATCCTCCAGAAGAGCTTCGCCCGGATGAAGTGACTCGGAGTGAATGGACCCGAACCCGATCAAGCGGGGCGCGACTAGAGAAATCGGCCGGCGGCACCCGTGAGGGGTTCTGCCGGC
>JANXZI010000268.1 GCA_025355595.1 Spartobacteria bacterium | reverse complement strand
GAGAGGAGGCCGGCTGCGGGGAAAGCGGCGAATGCGAGTTGCATGAATTCACGACGGGACTTGGAGGACATGATGGGGTGTGGGGATTTGGATTCGTGCCGATGCTCACCGCCATGTGAACGCGAGGGAAGCGCAATTTTGCCCGTGTCCCATTTTGAACCACAGAGGTTCACAGAGGATGCACGGAGGCTTTGTGCTCCTCGTGAATCCCTCCGTGGGCCGCGATGGTTTCTTTTCCGCGTTTCAAATCAAGACACCGCAATTTATCCCACAGGGTGCCGCGTGCATCGCCGCGCTCCGGGCACTGGGCTTCCTATCCGACGGACAGGAGTGCCCGCCTCATGCCTGCGCCGCAGTGCCTGCGGGTGGCGTCGCGGTGAGCGCGTGTTTCACGCAGGTGAGCAGCTTCTCCGCAGTGTACGGCTTTTCGAGGAACTGCTTCACACCGAGGCCCTCCAGGATGGTCTGGTTTTCCTTTTGGATGTGGCCGCTGGAGACGATGACCTTCACATCCGGCGTGAGTTTCTTCAGCGACTTCGTGAGCGTGATGCCGTCCATCATCCCCATGTGCAGATCGGTGATGATGAGATGAATGGACGAGCGCCGCTCGAAGTACATCGCGAGCGCGTCGGTGCCGTCCTCGGCGGAGTAGCAGCGGTAATTGTGCGCCTCAAGCGTGCCCATGATGACCTCGCGGATCGCCGCCTCGTCGTCCACGACCAGCACGAGTTCGCCGTTGCCCTTCAGGTCGCCGAGGGTCTCCGCCTGTTTCTCCTCGGTGCGGCCCTCGCAGTCTGCCGGAAGGTGGATGCGGAAGGTCGTGCCGACGCCGACCTCGCTTTGCAGCGCGAGGAATCCCTTGTGGCCTTTCACGATGCCAATGACGGTCGCGAGACCGAGCCCGGTGCCCTTGCCCTGCTCCTTCGTGGTGAAGAACGGGTTGAAGATTTTTTCCATCACCTCGGGTGTCATGCCGCTGCCCGTGTCGGTGATGGAAAAGCACACATGCGGGCCGACGGCCGCGCCGGGATTCATGCTCGCGATCTGCGCGTCCACCTCCACATTTTCACAGGAGACCTTCAGCATGCCGCCCTTCGGGGACATCGCGTCGCGCGCGTTCACGCAGAGGTTCAGGAGCACTTGGTGGAGCTGCGTTGCGTCGCCCTGCACGGTCCACAGATCCGCGGCGAAATTCGTCTTGAGATCAATGTTCTTCGGAAAGGTCTGGTGCATCACCTTCACCATGTCGGTCAGGAGATGCTTCGGCTGCAGGAGCACGCGCTCGCCCTCCACGCCGCGGGCGAAGGTGAGCACCTGCTTTACGATCCCCGCGCCACGCTCGGCACTGCCCTCGATGATGTCCACCATCTGCTGGTCCGCCTTCGGCAGCGACTGCCGGAGGATACCTGTCGCCATGAGGATCGGGGAGAGAATGTTGTTCAGGTCGTGCGCGATGCCGCTGGCGAGCGTGCCGATGCTCTCGAGCCGCTGCGCGCGGAGGAACTGCGATTCGAGCTTCTTCGTCTCGGTGATGTCGGAATTGATGAGCAGCACGGACTTTGGCTGGCGGGTCTCCTCGTCCCAGCCGAGCGTCCAGCGACTGTTCACGATCACGTCGCTCCCCTCGCGGCGTTTGTGGGTCATCTGTCCGTTCCAGTCGCCCTTTTCCAGCAGGCCGGACATGCACTTCAGGCACGTCTCCATTTCGATTTTCAGCAAGTCATCAGCCCGGCGCCCGATCGCCTCGGCGGCAGTCCAGCCGTACACGCGCTCGGCGCCCTTGTTCCAATAGCGGATTTCGCGTTCGAGCGAGCAGACAATGATGGCATCCGCGGCGAGGCTGAGCACGTGCGCCAGCTCGCGGCTTTCCTCCTCGGCGCGCAGATGGCCGCTGCGATCGTGGATGGTCACGAGCAGCGCGCGCCGTCCGCGGAAGATCACACTCTGCGACGAAGTCTGCACGGCGACGACCTCGCCGGACTTGGTCTTGTGCCGCCAGTTTTTCGTCTGGTTCACGCTGGCGCCGTGCGATTCCACCTGCCTGCGGTATTCGAGAAATGTCTCCACGTCCTTCGGCGGGAGGATGCGGTCCAGCGTCATCGCGAGGAATTCCTCGCGCGACCAGCCGTAGGATTTCAGCGTGGAAAAATTGACCGCGAGGAACCGGTAGCTCTCCACATCACAAATCCACATCGGCAGCGGCGCGCGTTCAAAGAGCACGTCAAACCCCGGCACCTCGTTCGGACTGGGCAGGGGGCGCAGGTTCGGCGTCGCAATATCGGCGAATGGGATTGGGGCTCCGTAGGTGAGCATCGGTGGGATGACTGGGATCCGGAGACAAGCAGCTATCGGGCCGGGGAATTACGCAACTTTGGCAGCCCGCAATCCCAGCAAGCCGCGCGCGCAAATCGCACCGAGCACCAGCGCCGCACCGGCGATGCTCCACGCGCCGGGACGCTCGTGCAGGAAGATGAACACCCACAGCGGATTGAGCACCGGCTCCAGCGTCGGGAGCAGGATGCCCTCGATGGCCGTCACCTGCCGGATCGCGATGCCATACAAAATGTAGGGCACACCGAGTTGCAGCACGCCCAGAGTCACGAGCGCGGCCCACCCGCCCGCGTCCGGCATTTTTCCTGCGCCCAAAATGCCGAAAGGCAGCCCAATCACCGCGGTGCCGATGTTGCCGAGTAGCAGCGCGGCGACGGGCGAGCCGTCCTTTTCGCGCCTGAGAAAAAGCACCATCAGTGCCATGGAGAGACCGCTCGCGAGGCCCGCGGCGACTCCGGCGAGGCTGTTTGAAGCGAGCCCGTCCCGGCACATCATCGCGACGCCCGCGATGGTGAGCACGACGCACAGCCAGTCGCGCCGCGCCGTGCGTTCGCCCAGCATCCACGCGCCGAGCAGCGCCACGTACGCGGGGGCCGTGTACTGCAGGAAGACGGCGTTCGCCGCGCTCGTGAGATCCGTCGCGATCACGAAGGTGGAGACCGTGGTGGCGTACGCCGCCGCGCCGAGAATCTGGTTCCGCGACCACGAGAGTTTCGGCCGCCGCATCCTTGCAAAAATGACCACCGACGCGATCGCGCTGCGTGCGCCCGCCTTCGCCATGGGATGCCACTCGACCGACTTCAGCAGCACACCGCCGAGGCTCCACAGCACCGAGGTGATGACGAGAAGAAGGACGGCGGAACGGTGGCGCACGCGCGCACAGAAGTGGAAAGCGCGAGCCGCGTCGAACACGCTCTTGCGGGCGCGGAGGTGCAAAATACAAAGCACACAACGCAAAGACATCTGGCGGGCAGCACTCTCCCTTTTTCGTTGGCAATTTGTATTGTGTTTTTTTGCCTCTGGCATTGAGCCCCGCGCACCTCCCGCATCTACTCCCCGCCTTGAACCCTTCCACGGCAACAGCGAGTGAACCGGCAGGCTCGCTCATCAGCGCGCGCTCCCTCGCAGAACTCGCATTTTCCCGGGCAGCCGGCGCGCCTCTCGTCGGCGGAAATTCGCTGCGACTCCTGCTCGATGGCGCGGAAAATTATGCCGCATGGCACACCGCGATCCGCTCGGCGGCGCACACGATATATTTTGAAAACTACATCATCAGTGCGGACACGACGGGTCGCAGCTTCCTCGACGAGCTGACCCGGCGTGCCGCCGCCGGCGTGAAGGTGCGCGTCTTGCTCGATTGGCTCGGGTCGTTTTCCACGCCGCGCAGTTTCTGGGACCCGCTCGTGAGGGCTGGCGGCAGCGTGCGCTACCACAATCCGCCGAGACTCAGCGGCGAACTGAGCTGGTTCTCGCGCGATCACCGCAAATCGCTCGTCGTGGACGGCCGCATCGGTTTCATCTCCGGCGTCTGCGTGAGCGATGTCTGGCTCGGCGATGCGAAGCGACGCATTGAGCCGTGGCGTGACACCGGCCTGGAACTCCGCGGCCCCGCGGTCACGGATCTCGTCCGCGCATTTTCGGAAGTGTGGGCGCAGAACGGCACGGCGATTCATCGCGAGGAACTCGCGGCAATTCCGGCCCCGGGGCACGAGGGGAGCGTCGCATTGCGCGTCATCGCGACTGCTCCCAGTGTCACCGGGCTCTACCGTCTCGACCTGCTCATCGCCTCACTCGCGCAGCACCGACTGTGGCTCACCGATGCCTATTTTGCCGGGACGCCCAGCTACGTGCAGTCTCTCCGTGCCGCCGCGCGCGATGGCGTGGATGTCCGCCTGCTCGTCCCCGGTGGCAGCGATCTGCCGTGGCTGCGGCCGATCACGACCGCAGGCTACCGTCCGCTTCTCGAAGCGGGAGTGCGCGTCTTTGAATGGAACGGCTCAATGCTCCACGCGAAGACCGCGGTCGCCGACGATCGCTGGGCGCGCGTCGGCTCAACGAATCTGAACATGGCAAGCTGGCTCACCAATTTCGAACTCGATGTCGCTGTGGACGACGTGGGCTTCACCGCGGAGATGGCCGCGGCGTATGAGCGCGATCTCACGCACGCGACCGAGATCGTTTTGAAAAAGCGACGTCGTGTGCGGCTTTCCGCGCAGGATGATCCCCGCGAACTCAGCAAGCCCGCAGGCGGCAGCCTGACTCGCGCGACCGCTGGCGCGCTGCGCTTTTCCCGGGCCGTGTCCGCCGCGATGTCCGGGCAGCGCGTGCTCGATACGGGCGAGGTCTTCACGCTTCTGTGCGCGACGATGCTTGCGCTCGCCATCGCAGTGGCAGCCGTGATTTTCCCGAGAGTCGCTGCCGGAATCGTCGCGACCGTCGCGGCTCTCTTCACCGTGTTTCTGATTTTCCGCACCGTGCGCGCACGAGCCTTGGGCAAGCGCAAACGGAAAGCCGCGCAGCCCGCGGCAATTTTCTGATCTTATTCTTATTCCTAATCCTCTTCTTCTTCCCGTTGAAGCCGCGAGGCAGTGCTGCACGCCGCGGATGGAGAATCAGATGAAGAATAGGAAAAAGACGTCGCCGCGCCCCGCTTGAGAGTTGCATCCGCACCGCTCCGCGCCACACCTTCCGCCGTGCCCGACAACTTTTCCCAGACCATCGCCGAAGCACCCGACACGCCGTTCGACATCTCGCTGCGCCCGCCCGCGTTCAGTGAATTCGCCGGTCAGGAAAAAGTGCGCGAGCAGCTCCTGGTGATGGTCGAGGCGGCGCGGCAGCGCGGCGACGTGCTCGAACACATTTTGCTCAGCGGCCCGCCCGGCCTCGGCAAGACCACGCTCGCGCACATCCTCTCGCACGCGATGGGCGTGAACATCAAATGCACCAGCGGCCCGACCATCGAAAAGGCGGGCGACCTCGCGGGCCTGCTCACCGGCCTTGAGCGCGGCGACATCCTCTTCATTGATGAAATCCATGCTCTCTCGCGAATCATCGAGGAGTACCTTTACCCTGCGATGGAGGACTACAAGTTGGACATCATCATTGACCAGGGCCCAAACGCCCGCTCCGTGCGACTGAACCTCCCGCGCTTCACGCTCATCGCCGCGACCACGCGCGCCGGGATGATCACCGCGCCGCTGCGCTCGCGCTTCGGCATGACTTGCCGCCTCGACTATTACACCGCCGACGAGTTGCAGAAAATCATCCTCCGCAGCGCCGGGCTCATCAGTGCGGAGATTGACGACGCAGGCGCCTTCGAAATCGCGACCCGCAGCCGCGGCACCCCCCGCGTCGCGAACAACCTCCTCCGCTGGGTGCGCGACTACGCGCAAGTCCGCGCCAGCGGCCACATCAGCCGCGAAGTCGCCGACGCCGCGCTCACCATGCGCGACATTGACCGCGACGGCCTCGACGAAATGGACAAGCGCATCCTCGAAGCCCTCGTGCAGAAATTTGAAGGCGGCCCCGTTGGAATCAGTTCGCTCGCCGTTTCCGTCGGCGAAGACGCCGGGACACTCGAAGACGTCAACGAGCCCTATCTCATCATGCAAGGCTACCTCAAGCGCACCCCGCAGGGCCGCGTCGCGATGCCCCTCGCTTACAAAAAACTCGGCCTCTCCGCGCCGAAGCGCGACGGCGAACTGTTCGGGTAGCCATTCAGGGACTCGCCTAGCTTCGTGCGAACGCTTCCGTCCAAATCTGGCGGAGCCTTGTGCCGGGCGGTAACCGCTTATCCTGCGGATCCAATCGGAGGTTCCCACTCATCTTTCGGCGTCGGTTCAAGATGGCTTAGAAAATCCGAGAAAGAATCCGCGATCCTCCAGAAGCCCATACTGTCGTAAATATCCGTGACGCCATCCTCAGACCAGGTGCAACAAAAGTGGATGGAACCATAGTCCTGCCGATTGAGAGACATCAAGATGTAGCCGAAACAACCATCGCCACCGATTGCGATCATGCCCGATTTGAGAGGGAGGCCTTCCCACGGAGTGTTCCTTAGCAGAGAGAGATTCGGCTCATTGCGTTCCGAATAGTTCATCAATACCCGATTTCCATTCGTTCGGAACTACGACGAAGGAGAGATTGACTGGTTTGCCTCCATTTTGGATCCGGAGGTATTGCAAATAATCGGCGGGCAAATCTACACACCAAAAGCTGCGCAGCTCATCATAGACGCTTCATCAAAAGGGCCGTACGGGTTGGGATTGTTGATGACGATATCCATCACCTGTGTGGAGTCTGTTTTGTCGTCTCAGAGCAACTACGCCGCCGCGGCGGGGGCTCGCAGATAGATAACGTCGCTGCTGCCGCGGGAGAGTTCTTCGTCGAGGAGGCCTGCGAGGACAGTTGAGATGACATGGAGCAACGCCTTCATGTTGCTCGAGCTGGCCTGACAAATCTAAAACGAAGCCCGATGCCTGTCGAAGCGGGAGGTGTCGCGCGATTGCATTTGGACGCCGACGCTGCCGTGAACGAGGTCTTCGCCACCCCGTTGGCTGGCACAGCCAGCGAGGAAAAAGAAAAGGCCGATGCCCAAAAGGATAGGCATCGGCCTTTTCATAAATGTTTAGGTTCTTACTTCTGCTTGGCAGTCGGCGCGGGGCCCTTGCCGGCCTTTGCTGCGGCCCAGCGTGCCTTCATCGCCGCAGCCAGCTTGGCTTTGACTTCGGGGGACATGGTGCGCTTTTTCTTTCCGGCCACCTTCGCCGCCGGAGCCTTTGCCGCGGGGGCTTTTGCAACAGGGGGCTTGCCGGCCTTGATTTTTGCCCAGCGGGCTTTCTGCGCGGCGACGATGCGGGCGCGGCCTTCCGCAGACATCTTGCCTTTTCCGCGCTTGCCTGGCGCCTTTTCTACCGGGGCCTTGGCTGTCTTGGCCGCCGTCGGCGCCGGCGAGCCGGAGAAGATAGAAGTGAGTTCGGCTTCGAGTGCAGCGATCTGCTCGGAGAGTTGGAGGCCGCGTTGGAGTTGTGCGAGAGTAGGTGTGGATTGTGACATGGTTAGGGCGACATTGGTAGCTTGTTACAGTAATGCGTCAAGGCTGTTTCAATAACGAATATCAAATTCGGCAATCAAGCATCGGAACCTCGCAGATAGCGGCCATGGGATAAGGCCATGGTGCATCTATCGGGCGTCCGAACGAGGGCGATTCCGGGCGGAGCGCATGCGCAGTGCCGGATGGGCTGTGGAAATGGAAGTCCGTCCCGAGAACAGATAGAGCGGGTAAGAAGGGTTCGATTTCAAACAAAGAGGCGCGAGGTGGAATGGCAAGGTCAGTGGAGATCCGGAAAATGACACCCGGAGGCGCAGAGAAGACACGGCAATTCATGTGCGGTTACCTTCGGTTCCCTCCACGTCACTGCGTTTGAAAAATGCGGTTCCTCCAACGCCATGCGGAGGCTTTCGGCATACACTCTTGGTGACTGTGTAAAAAGTCGTGGGCATCCGGTGCGGCGGTGAAAATAGCCCGGCACTTGAGCGCTGGGACTGTGGACTACACCGGAAAAATTTCCACAGGGACGGAAGAAAAGCCACGTAGCGTGCGGTTCTCCCGTGTCTGCGGGATTCGCTCTATCCCGGCATCCATTACCCAGCACTGAAGTGCTGGGCTATTTTCATGCACGGCCTGCTTTTTACAAAGCCTGAGACCTCTGCGAAATGCACGGGTGTGGGCTAGATGATCGACGACGAATGACACGGATGGGCGCGGACGAAGACATCCTCCACTGAAAACCATCCGTGCCATCCGTGTCATCCGTGGTCAAACAATCCGCATAATCCTGCGATGGGGAGTTTCGCAGGGGTCTCAGCCTCATAGATGGGGATTGGTACGAGTTCTCGGGCTGCGGATTTCGCGTGGTGAACCTTCCGCGCTGAACCACGCGCTCTTCATTTCAAATCCCGCGATCAGGTTTCATTCCGACACCCTTTTGCCTGCCTCCGGCGCGGCCCCCTGCATCGGGCAGGGGGCAGGCTGGTCGGGCCGGCGAGATTCGAACTCGCGACCTCTTGAACCCCATTCAAGCGTTCTACCAAGCTGAACTACGGCCCGATTCCAGCGGGCGCGGAAACTGCGCGGTGCCCATCCGCTTGGCAAGCGGGATTTGCACGCTACGGTCGCGGGCATGCCGAAATTTTTCCCGATCCTCCTGCTCATGGCCGCCGCCGCAGTCGCGCAGAATGCGGCGCCCGCGCCGGATGCCGACGAGTGGGCGCCGTTCCGCAAGACGGGGCTTTTCACCGCGAAGTCCGCCCTGTGGATCGCGCCGGACATGGAAAAGGAGACGGTGGGAGAATTTTCCTCGCGGCTGCTGGACGGTACTCGGGAGGGCGATCCGAAGGCGATGGCGACGCTGGGGCGACTTTTCTACGTGCGCGGCGCCACCGTGCGCGCAGACGAGTGGCTGGCGAAGGCCGCCGAAGCGGGGCATGCCGGCGCGATGCTCGATCTCGGCGCGATGTCCGCGCAGGGGGCCGGGCGCGCGCAGGATGTGGTGGAGGCTTACAAGTGGTTCTGGCTCGCGACGTGGGAGCAGGTGCCGGGCGCGGATGCGGCGCTGCTGGAGATTTCGAAAAAGCTCACCGCCGCGCAGGTCGTGCAGGGCGTGCAGCGCGCGGTGAAATTCCAGGACTCGCACAAGGGCGGTGTGAACGCGCCCGCCGCGGCGGCGCGGTAGCTTGCATTTGCGAAGCCGATCCGACGTCAGCGGTTGCGCAGCATCTCCTCGATCTGTGCGCGCTTCCGCCATGTCCACGCCGAGAGGATCATCGCGGAGGCAAAAAGTGCGAGCAGTGCACCGAGCGATGACCACCACACGGCTGCGAGGAGCGGGTGCTTTTCCGGCGCGAGGGTCATCTTCAGCGGACCGGTGATCCTGTGCATGCCGTGCCGCGTCGCGAAAAATCCGGCGACGCCACCGAGCAGTGAGATGAGCGCCATCAGCCCGACCAGGCCCGGAATCATGCGGCGAAAGAATGATGTCTTCACCGCGGGATGCGGGCCGACATTCGCCGCGAGCCCGAGTGCCACTCCGGCGATGGCCGCCGGGATGAGCAGGTCGAATGCGCCCCACGTCGCGCCAAGCGCGAGCACCGGCCAGTGCTCGAATGACGGCGGGCGTCCCAGCGTGAACGCCTCCGGGCACAGTGCGGCCGACACTGCGCCGAGGACGCCGCCATATCCGCACAGGGTCACCATGCACAGCAGCACGAGCTTCGCGATTTCCATGGCGCGTACATTTTCGCAGCGGCGCGGCGGTGTCGAGCACCACCGCATGGGGTGGCGCGTCCCGATCTTATTCCTATTCGTATTCTTAATCCTCCTGCCGACGCCCACTGCGCGGAGGCTTGGGAATAAAGATAGGATTATGAATAAGATGAGGAGGCCGCGCCGGCGCATCACGATCCCCCGGTTGAAGTTTTCGGCGATTTCTGTTTCCGTCAGACCCAATGCCGCCACCCGCTCCCATTTCCCCGGAAGAAGCCACGCGACTTTCCCACGACGTCATCCGCCGCGCGAAATTCCCGATGCTCGCCTCGGTGGACGAGGCCGGCCAGCCGCGCGTGCGCCCGGTGTCTCCGGTGCGCGTGGATGGCTTCACGATTTTCGTCGCGAATCTCCGCCGCTACGGCAAGACCCGCGAACTCGCCGCGAACCCGCGCTGCGAACTCTGCTATCTCGACGAGAACCACGACCAAGTCCGCATCACGGGCACCGCGCATATTGAAAGTGACGCCGCCGTGCTGTATGCGATCTGGGAAAGCAATCCGCTCCTGCGCCGTTACCTCGGCACCCCGGACAATCCCGAACTGATCATCTACCGCATCGAACCGGCGCGCGTGCGTTTCATGCGCGAGTGGGCGCTGGAATACGTCGAGGTGCCCGCATTTTCCCCGTAGCCAGCGGTGGCATTCCGCACCTATTTCCGTGCTTGCCGAAGTAACCAAAAAATAGTAAAGGGAGAAAATTATGGCTACATTAACCAAGCGGGAAATCGTTCTGAACATCAGCAACGAAACCGGACTCGTGCAGCATGAGGTGTTCGATGTCGTTCAAAAGACCCTCGACCAAATCATCGAGGCGCTCGCCAAGGGCGACAACATTGAGCTGCGAAACTTCGGCGTGTTCGAGGTGAAGCTCACCAAGCCGCGCGTCGGACGAAATCCGAACGTGGCTGGGAGCAAGTTTGTCATCCCGGCGCGTGCGACCGTGAAGTTCAAGTCCGGCAAAATCATGAAGCAGCGCGTGGGCCAGCTCACCGCGCAGCTCAAGGCGGAGGCGGAGAGCAAGGCCGGGGCTTAGTCTGGGAGCCGTTGCAACGGAGTGCTTGCAACCGTGGCGGCGACGCCTCGTGGCAGAGTGTTGCTGGGGACGCACCCGATTTTTCCTGCGACGTATCTTTTGCGCCGGTTGCCAAGCGATGCGCGTAACTCCATGTTGCGCGCCCTTTTTTACCGATGCCGATCAAACGCCCAGCACTCACCGTCGTCCCGAGTCCCGATTGCATCGAGGTGCGTGGCGCGCGGCAGAATAATTTGAAGGGCTTCGATCTCGATCTGCCGCTGGGAAAATTGATCGTCGTCACGGGGCCGAGCGGCAGCGGGAAGTCGTCGCTCGCCTTTGACACGATCTACGCAGAGGGGCAGCGTCGCTACGTGGAGACGTTCAGCCCGTACACGCGGCAGTTCCTCGACCGCATGGACAAGCCGCGCGTGGATGAAATCCGCGGTATCCCGCCCGCCATCGCCATCGAGCAGACGAACAACGTAAAGAGCACGCGCTCGACCGTCGGCACGATGACGGAAATCAACGACTACCTGAAGCTGCTCTTCCCGCGCATCGCCACCGCACTGTGCCCGCAGTGTGCGCAGGAAATCAAACCCGAGACTGCGAAGAGCATCGTCGAGCATGTCTTCGCGCAGCACGGCGGTGAAGCGGTGCTCGTGACCTTCGGCGTGCCCGTGCCCGCGGGGACAAAGCCCGCGGATTTTTTCTCATTTCTCCAGCAGCAGGGCTACCTGCGCGTATGGCTCGATGGCGAGATTTTGCGGACGGACGAAACGACGGGAGTGAAGCGCCTGCACGCTGTAGTCGAGGTGATCCAGGATCGCTTCACGATTTCCGACGAAAGCCGCTCACGGCTCACGGAAGCGATCGAACACGCGCTCCGCCTCGGCAGCGGCAAGCTCGCGATCCGCCATCCTGAGTCCGGCTTCCGGCATCCGTACAGCGCGGGCTGGCACTGCGCGCATTGCGATGTGGACATCACGCCGCCGTCGCCGGGGCTGTTCAGTTTCAATCACCCGCTCGGCGCGTGCCCGACATGCCGCGGCTTCGGGCGCACCATCGCGATCAATCTGCTCCGCGCGCTTCCCGATCGCTCGTTGAGTCTCGCGGACGGCTGCGTGAAACCCTTCCAGACCGAGAGCGGCGCCGATTGCCAGCGCGACATGATGAAGTGCGCGAAGGCAAAGGAGATCGATGTGAAAGTGGCATTCGACGATCTCCCCGAATGCGATCAGCAATGGGTGCTCGAAGGCGAAGACTGGCGGCGCAGCGCGACGGAAAAGCGCAGCAGCGAGGACTTGTGGAAGGAAGGGCTGTGGTATGGCGTGCGCGGCTTCTTCCGCTGGCTCGAGAGCAAGGCTTATAAAATGCACGTCCGCGTGCTCCTCAGCCGCTATCGGAACTACACCGTTTGCCCTGACTGCCACGGCGGCCGCTATCAGCCCGCGACGCTGAATTTCCGCTTCGCCGGAAAAACGCTGCCCGAGTTGCAAGCGATGGCCATCGGCGACTTCGTAGGCGCGCTTGTAAAAGCGCGGGCTGATCAACCGTCCGCAGAAAGTGCCCGCGCTCTCACGAGCGCAGCTACGGATGATGCCGCCGCCCTCGTGGCCGCGGACGACAGGAACCGGGCTGATCATCTCCCTCCGACTGAAAGTGCGTCCTCGAAATCGGATTCAATCCGCAATCCGCAATCCGCAATCCGCAATGATTCCACCACCGAAATGCTCCTCGGCGAAGTCCGCTCGCGTCTCGGCTTCCTGCTCGAAGTCGGCCTCGGCTACCTCTCGCTTGATCGCGCCACGCGCACGCTCAGCGGCGGGGAAGTCGAGCGCGTAAATCTCACCACCTGCCTCGGCGCATCGCTCGTGAACACGCTTTTCGTCCTCGACGAGCCGAGCATCGGCCTGCACCCGCGCGACACGGGCCGTCTCATCCGCGTGATGAAATCGCTGCGCGACAAAGGGAACACGCTGCTTGTCGTCGAGCACGAGGAAGCCGTGATGCGCGCGGCCGATCACATGATCGAACTCGGGCCGGGACGCGGCGATGGCGGCGGCGAGTTGGTGTTCTCCGGGCCGACTGATGCGTTGCTGGGGAATTGCAAATTGAGCATTGCAAATTGCGAATTGAAAATTGCTGCGAGCGCGAAGCCGTCGCGAAGTGGGAAGGCGAATCGCAAGGCGCTGCAAAATGCAAAATTTGCAACTCCCAATCCTCAATTCGCAATTCCCCAAACCCTCACCGCCGCCTACCTCAACGGCGAAAAATCCATCCCCATCCCCGCGACCCGCCGCAAGCCAGCGACATGGCTCCGCATCGAGGGCGCGCGCGAGCACAACCTCCAAAACATCACCGTCGAATTTCCGCTCGGCGTCTTCGCGTGCGTCACCGGCGTGAGCGGCTCGGGCAAGAGCACGCTCGTCCACAGCGTCCTCTACGAAAACCTGCTGAACGCCAAATGCATTGCGAGCGGGAACACGGCTGGCGCCTGCAAAAAACTCGTCGGTGCGCGGCAGATCGATCAGGTCATTCTTGTGGATCAGTCGCCGCTCTCGCGCACTCCGAAATCCACCGCGGCACTCTACCTCGGAATCTTCGACAACATCCGCGAGATGTTCGCGATGACGCCCGAGGCGCTGAGCGAAGGGCTGAACGCGAGCGCGTTTTCCTTCAACGGCGGCGCGGGCCGCTGCGAGCGGTGCAGCGGCAGCGGCTTTGAGAAAATCGAGATGCAATTTCTCAGCGACGTCTTCGTGCGCTGCCCCGAGTGCGAAGGCCGCCGCTATCAGTCGCACGTCCTGAAGATTCGCCTCGACGGAAAAAGCATCCACGACGTGCTGGAACTCACCGTCACCGAGGCTGTGAAATTTTTTGATAAGCACGGCGAGTTGCGCACTGCCAGGCCGTTGCGCGTGCTGGAGGAAGTCGGCCTCGGCTACATCCGCCTCGGGCAGCCGCTCAACATGCTCAGCGGCGGCGAGAGCCAGCGGCTGAAGCTCGTCGAGCGACTCACGCAACAGGACACCGCGAAGGCGCTGCTCATTCTCGACGAGCCGACGACCGGCCTGCACTTCGACGATGTCGCGATGCTCGTCCGCGTTTTTGATCGTCTGGTGCAGCAGGGGAATTCGCTCCTCGTCATCGAGCACAATCTCGAAGTGATCAAATGCGCCGACCACGTGATCGACCTCGGCCCCGAAGCGGGGACGGACGGCGGCCTGCTCGTCGCCACCGGCACGCCGGAGGAAGTCGCGGAGGTCACCGGGTCGCACACGGGACGGTATCTGAAGGATATTTTGCACGGGGTGCGCGAGGCGCGACCTTGGACTGCGGCGGCAAGCGACAGCGCGACGCCGCTTTGGCAGGAGCGGAGCGACGTGGCGGGGAACGGCGAACAGAGCGCGCGGGTCGCCGAAGAAGCGCCGCGCGCCTCCGGCGCCTCCGAAAGCGGTGTCGCGCTATCGCTTGCCACCGCACTCCAAGGCGCATCGCGCTCGATCGGCATCCACGGTGCGCGCGAGCACAACCTGAAAAACATCTCGCTCGAAATCCCGCGCGATCAGCTTGTCGTCATCACGGGCCTGAGCGGATCGGGGAAGAGCACGCTCGCGTTCGATCTGCTTTTCGCCGAGGGCCAGCGGCGCTTCCTCGATGTGATGTCGCCCTACGCGCGGCAGTTCGTGGAGCAGCTCGAAAAGCCCGATGTGGATCGCATCACCGG
>JANXZI010000257.1 GCA_025355595.1 Spartobacteria bacterium | reverse complement strand
CGCCTTGCCCCAGTGCAGTTCCATGCTCGAACCGCCGACATTGTCCCCGTGCAAAATCAGCGTGTCACCCGCGGCCTTCGCGATGTCGGCGAGGTAGTGCGTGGCATTTTGGGAAAAGCTGTTGCCCACCGTGAGAACGCGGACGGTCTTGCCCTTCGCTGGCTCGTCGGCGCGAATTGTCGCGCTGAAAAGCGACACGATGGCAAGGGCAATGCGGGAGAATGATTTGAGATTCATGGTGGGAGTGTTTTGGAGTGCTGAAACGACTTGCGAGAATTGCCGGGCGCAGGATTTCAAACGCAGAGGCGCGGAGACAGACGGAGTGGATCGCGGAGGAAAAAATTCACTCTGCGTTTCTTTCTCATCCCTCCGCGTCTCCGCGTTACTCCGGAATTTCGCTGCATGGAGTTACGGATTTGCCTGCTCGGCGACGAAGAGCCGCGTGAACTCGCCGTCGCTCACGTTGAAGTAGATGCGCTTCCCGTCGGCGCTGAACACCGGATGCGGATGCGACACACGCCAGGATTTTGCGCCATGCGAATTGTCGAATTTGTGGAGCACGATTTGCCCCGTGCCCTTCGTGTCGGCGAGCACGATGCCCCATTCGTTCCGCGCACCGCCGAAGCTCGTCATGATCGTGTCGGTGACGACGAGGCGCCCATCGGGACTCACGGACGGATGATCGCCGCTCACGTCGTGAAATTTCGCGCCGCTCGCGGGCGCACTCTCGACGGGGGCCTTGCTCGCGACGACGGTTTTGCCCTCTGCGCTCGCCTGGCCTTTCGTCCCTGTCTGGCCGTCGGTCACCGGGTTGCCTTTCGTCACGACTTTGCCCTCGGCGGCGGCTTTCGCGCGCTCGGCTTTGGTCGTCGCAGCCGGAGCATCTGCACCGGGAGTCTTCGCGCTTTTTGCGCTGCCGCCCACGGCCTGCGCGCGCTCGGCCTTGGTCGGCATTCCGACGTTCTGCACCGAGCTGCCGTCATTGCTGTCGAACACCGTGTAGTGCATCTCGGTGATGTGCCGCGAATCCTGCTGCCACGACGGGTGGCCCCACTTCGCATTCATGTAGAGGAATTTTTTCTCCGCGAGGCCGTAGCAGATCAGCCCCTCGCGTGCGCTGGCGCTCTTGCTGCGCGGATCGTCGCCGGTCTTCAGCGCCATTTTGAAAAAGACGCGCTTCAGATCGGGGCTGAGAATCGGGAAAAAGATGGACGGCTTCTGCTCGCCGAAAGCTTTCGCGAACCACTCGGGATACGCGTGCTTCAGCGCATCCACGGTCACGGGCGTCGTCTTCTCGCCGGTCACGACGTTGATCAGATCAAGGTCGCGATGCTCGCCGGGATTCCAGTGCGGGCTGTAGAGCGGCACGATGTCCGCATTCGGCTGGCCCCAACCGGCGAGCTGATTCTTTGCGAGGATGCGCTCCTTCATCGTGTCGAGATCCACGCAGCCGGTGAACCACTCGCCGCCGCGCTCGCCATGAAAGACCACGCGCTGGCCGCCGGAGACCCACTGCTGGCACGCGACGCGGTGCGCGTCCTCCGCATTGATGTTCGCCGCGAGCACCTTCTCCTCGCCGCTCGCACGATTGCGGATGACGACTTCGCCGTGATGCCCGTCCGGCGCGGTGGACGAATAGAAGAGCACGAATTTTCCATCCGGGCTCTCTGGACAGGTGTTGAAATACGAGTGCATCGTGTGCTGCCCGTCCTTCGGCGAGACGACGCTGATCTTCACACCGCTGCGCCACGCAGCGAGCGGATCGTCTGCGGCGGAAAGTGCAGGCAGTGCCGCGAGCAGCGCGGCGGCGAGGGGAAATGCGGATCGTTTCATGTGTGGCTGGAGTATTCCCGCAGCGGCGCGGATCGAAGGACAATTTGCGAGCGGCGCGAAAAACGCATTGGCCACAGACAGCAGGCGAACCTAGGCGTTAGAAGTTCGACGTTAAATGTTAGATGTTGAGCGCCGCAGGCACCTTGCATCGGCAGAGACGGCTCGTGATGCCGGGAATCCGCTGCGCGGGGCATTAACACTTCACAGCGAACACCGAACTTCTAACTTCTAACCGGCGCGCTTTCCGATTGTCTCGCGACATGTTCGCACGACCGCTTCCATTTTTTCTCGCAGTGGTCGGACTCGCCACCGCTGCAGATTTCCCGCAGCCTCTCAACACCGAGAAGGACATGAGCATCCCGCTCATGCCCGCCGAGGAGGCCGCGGCGAAATTCCAAGTGCCTCCGGGGTTCAAGGTCAGCCTCTTCGCCTCGGAGCCGGATGTGCAGAATCCCATCGCGATGTCGTGGGACGCGCGCGGGCGGCTGTGGGTCGCGGAGAACTATACCTACGCCGAGCGGCCCACGCGTTTCGAGATGGGGCTGCGCGACCGCATCCTGATCTTCGACGGCACGAACACGGGGCATTTCACGAAGCGCACCGTTTTCACCGACGATGCGCAGATGCTCACGAGCATCGCCGTCGGTCACGGCGGCGTGTTCATGATGTGCCCGCCGCAACTGCTCTTCGTCCCGACGCAGGACGGCGACAAGCCGAGCGGCCCCGCGCAGGTGCTGCTCGATGGCTTCACGCCGCCGCAGGACAACTACCACAACTTCGCCAACGGCCTGAAGTTTGGCCCCGACGGCTGGCTCTACGGGCGCTGCGGCGCCTCGGCGCCCGGCGAAGTCGGCGCGCCGGGCACGCCCGCGGCGGAGCGCATCCCGCTGCGCGGAACGATGTGGCGCTTCCACCCGAAGACGCACGTCTTCGAGGCGCTGAGCAGCGGCACGACGAATCCGTGGGGGCACGACTGGAATGAGATGGGCGAACTGTTTTTCATCAACACAGTGAACGGGCACCTGTGGCATCAGATCCCCGGCGCGCACTACGTCCGTCCGCACACGATCGATCCGAACCCGCATGTGTATGGTCTAATCGATCAGCACGCGGACCACTGGCACTTTGACACCGCGCAGGATTGGACAAAGTCGCGCAACGGCGCGGCGAACGCGCTCGGCGGCGGCCACGCGCACATCGGCATGATGTTCTACCAAGGCGACAACTGGCCCGCGGAATATCGCGGCCATCTCTTCACCTGGAACATGCACGGCCGCCGCGCGAATCAGGAAATCATCGAGCGCCAGGGAAGCGGTTACGTCGGCAAACACGGCACGGATATCCTGCTCGCGGAGGACAAATGGTTCCGCGGCCTCGACCTCAGCTACGGCCCCGACGGCGGCGTGTTCGCGATCGACTGGAGCGACACCGGCGAATGCCACGACAGCACCGGCGTCCACCGCACGAGCGGAAGGATTTTCAAAATCACCTATGAGGAAACCGGAAACCGGAAACCGGAAACCGGAAAGGAAGACGCCGCCGACCGTAGCCGCCGTCGTGAGACGGCGGGCACTTCAAACGCCGGCGAGCAAAAACCGAACGCCGCGCAGAATTCTGAAAGTGGAAACAAAGTCAGCCCGCCGTCTCACGACGGCAGCTACGGAAAAGTCGCGCCCTTCGACCTCGCGAAGATGAGCGATGCCGAACTCGTGAAGCTGCACACGCACGAGAATGAATGGTGGTCGCGGCAGGCGCGGCTGGAACTTACGGCTCGGGCGCATCGGAAAAAAACCGATCGAGATCCGGATGACATGCACGGAACCAATACCGACTTTGCATTGGCCGACCCTTTCAGAAGCGACGCTAGCGTCGGAAAAAAACTTCGCGCGCTTTGGACACTGCACTGCAGGGGGCCTGAGAGCGGTAAGGCAGAAATGTTCGCGAAAGACATATCCTCTGTCGAAGCCGACGAACACCTCCGCGCATGGGCAATTCGGTTGATGTCGGATCGGTGGCCTCTCGATACGTGCATGAGCCAACGTCCAAAAGAAAATGCTTCGGCTCCGACGGATCACGAAATGAACACACTCATAGAGATGGCAAAGTATGGGAAGTCAGCCCTCGTCCGTCTCGTGCTTGCTTCCACGCTTCAGCGCCTGCCAGTGCAGCAACGTCCCAAGCTTGCTGCAGCACTCGTCGCTCATGCTGAGGATGCGAACGATCACAATCTGCCTCTGATGATTTGGTATGGCCTCATTCCCGTCGGGGATTCTGATCCATCCGCGCTGGCGAAAATCGGCGCATCGTGCGAACTGCCGACGACGCGCCGATTCATCGCGCGCAGGCTCGTTGAGGACATCGAGAAGAATCCCGCGCCCGTGAATGCGCTGCTCACCGCGGGAAGGACCAAGGGAGGCGCATACCTGCGCGACATCCTCACCGGTTTTTCCGAGGGCATGAGCGG
>JANXZI010000454.1 GCA_025355595.1 Spartobacteria bacterium | reverse complement strand
CCTCGACGTCGTTGAGCTTGAGCTTCTGGATGAGGTCGTAGCCGCGGCGCGTGTAGGCGGGCGAGCCGTTCGGGTCGGGCCGCTTGGCCGGCGCGATCTGCTCGAATTTCACATGGCGCAGCGCGCCGAGGATCCAGTTGTCCGCGTCGTCGCTGCCCACGGGGAAATTTGCGGCGTACTCGGGAAAATTCTCCGTCTCCTCAAACTCGAACGAGATGCGCCCCGCGGTGTAGAGGTGGCTGAAGAGTCGCTGGCCGTGATCACGCGTGATCTGCACCACGTCATCATGCGGGAATCCATTCCTCACGCTCAGGAAGAGAAAAATCGGGCAGCCGGTCATCTGCTGGTGGAACTGCGACTCGCAGATGAGGCCGAGATTCGTCGCGGAAAGAATCACCGGGCTGCCGCCGCAGTAGAGCTGGAAATTTTTCGTGGTGGCGAAAAGGAAGCGCCCGGCATTCATCCAGAGATCGACCGGATTCCGACCGAGCTGGAAACGCAGCACGCCGGTGAGCCGGTCGCCCTGCGCCATGTGCAGCGCCTGCCGCAGCGAGATGACTCCGGTGTGTCCGGTAAATGCCACGCCGCCCGCGCGGCCCGGCAGCATCCGGCGCGCGCCGGCTTTGCCACCGAGGATTTCGGCGACGGCCTCGGCGAGTGCGTCCATCGTCGCGGGCTTCGCGAGGACACGGGCGATGTTCGGATATTTTCCGTTGAACTCATTCGTGCGCGAGGCCTCCGCGAGCAGGAGCACGGGCGTATTCGCCGCGAAGGGATCTACGGCAAGCCGCGCGAGCACGGTGCCGCCGTCGGTGTCCGGCAGCGTGTCGTTCAAAATTACGAGGTCCGGGCTCGCGGCGTTCAGCCGCTCAAAGGCATCGCTGCCGCGCGACGCGACGAGCACGTCGCACCCCGGGAAATGCCGCGCAAAAACGTTTTCCGCGATGTCTGCCGCGGTCTGTGGGTCGTCAATGACGAGGATTTTCTGGGCCATGCTGGGTTCGGGACGTTCTCGTGCGAGCGTGCGGGCAGGCGCGCGGGAAAGTCAACCCAGCAGTCCCGCGCCGTTCAACCTCCACCATCGCACACTCACGAACCGCGAGTGCCGGGCGCAGAGTGGCTGCGACGCCCTCGTCGCAACACGTTTCCGCGACGCCTCGTCGCGTGATGGAACCGAAGGCGGGGCGCCTCCGAGCCATGTTGCGAGGAGGCGTCGCAGCCACTCGTCATTCCGCCATTGAATGTTGAGAGGCCAAGGTTGGATGTTCCGCCTCCACACTACCGGAAGGCCTGGAGCGCGCGCAATTTTGCGAGGGCCGTGCCTCCATCAAGCGCCTTGCGCGCGAGGTCGAGGCCGGCGGCGACGTTGCGCGCGAGGCCTGCCACGACGAGTGCGGCGGCGGAATTCAGCAGCACCATGTCGCGCTTCGGCCCGCGCTCCGATCCGTCGAGGATCGTGAGGAGGATGCGCGCATTTTCCACGCACTCGCCGCCGGCGAGCGCGGCGGGCTCACAGCGGGCGAGGCCGAATTCCTCGGGCGTGAGCGCGAAGGTGGTGATGCTTCCGTCCTGCACCGCGCAGACTTCGCTCGGGCCGGTGAGCGCGAGTTCATCCGTGCCGTCGCCATGCACGGCCCACGCGGAGCGGCGTCCGAGGATGCGCAGGGCCTCGGCGTATTTCGGCAGCAGCGCGGCGCTGAAAAGTCCGACGAGCTGATGAGCCGGGCGCGCGGGATTCAGCAGCGGGCCGAGGAGATTGAAGATGGTCGGCGTGCCCTCCGCGGCGAGTTCCTTGCGGACTGGGCCGATGACCTTGAACGCGGGATGCCACGCGGGCGCGAAGACGAATGCAACGCCATTTTGCTCGAGGCACTGGCGCAGGCGCGCGGGTGTGAGTTCGAGCTTCACGCCGAGTTCCTCGAGCACGTCCGCCGCGCCGGTCTTCGAGGTCACGGAGCGGTTCCCATGCTTCATCACGCACGCGCCGCACGCGGCGGCGACGAACATCACCGCCGTCGAGACATTGAAAAATCCGCGCTGATCGCCGCCGGTGCCGCACACGTCTAGCGTTGGCCCCGGCAGGCGCGCGGGATCGAGTTCCGGGGTGAGCGCGTGTGCGAGCAGCGCCTGCGAAAATGCGGCGATCTCCAGGGCGGTTTCGCCCTTCACACGCAACGCGCGGAGAAAATCTTTTTTTGCGTCGGCGGGAATCTCCTCCGAAATCAGCGCTGCGACGGCCTCGCGGACATGCGCGGCTCCGAGGTCGTGTCCTGCGCGCAGAGATTGGGTGAGAGTTTCCATGCGGGGAGATCTAGGCGGCGAGGCAGTGACCGCGAAAGCCGCGAAATGACACAAAAGGCAACAGCGGCGGCGACTCCGTGATTGGACGTTGGACGTTGGACGTTGGACGTTGGACGTTCGCTCCGCCGCAAGCGCATTGCCAATGTGGACGCGCTTCGTCACATCGCGGAGCCGCTGCGCGGGGCCGAACGTCCAACGTCCAACGTCCAACGTCCAACGTCCAAAGAAAGAGCTGCTGGCCGGCGATCATCTTTGCCGCTGCGTCGCCCAGATGATCCCGCCGATCACCGCGAGGATCGCGAGCACGAGCAACAGAATTTTGATCACGCTCTTCGGATATCGTCCGGCGATCGCACCGGTGTAGCCGTTGATCACCACTTGGAAATTCTGGCTCCCGTACGTGTACGCGAGCACCCACACGGGCACGAGGATGTGCTTGAAAGTCTGCCCGGAAAAATCCGCCTGCACGCTGAGGCTGCGGTGTGTGTCGCCCGGCACCTCGCGGTCGCAGAGCTGGCGCGTCTTTCCCTCCATGGTGTCCTGCGCGGCCTG
>JANXZI010000452.1 GCA_025355595.1 Spartobacteria bacterium | reverse complement strand
TCTTTTCGCGTATTTCGCGGGCAACTCATAGCGCGAGGCTCCTCTCCGGATCGATGATGCCCATCACGCTCCAGCGCGCGGGGCTGAGTTTGTCGCCGACCATCAAGCGCGCCTCGCTGCCGTCGCTCGAAATCATCACCTTCTGCCCGATGCCCGCACCGAGGTTATCGAGCACAATCTGCGGTGCGAGGTCAGGACTCTCCGGCATCGCGATGAGGAGCCGCCAGCCGTCGAGGCTTTTGTGCTTCACCGTCGAGGTGACGTGTCCCTTGATCGTCGCTATGCGCATTAGAATAGATTGAGATTTTCGACCATCACACAGCGGCGTGAGCGGGTGAATGTCATCGGTGTCGTGACACCTTCGCCGGTCGGCGTCGCGACAGAGAAACTTAGGAATCCTTCGCCGCCGAGGCCGAGGCCGGTCATGCACGGGCCGTTCTTGATGAAGAGCGTGGTGTCCACGACCTGCGCCATTTTCGTGAGGTTGCGGATGTTCTGCGAATGCATGATCGCCGTGTGCTTGTAGCCATGCTCGGCCTTGATCGCCTCCTCGATCGCCACGTCCACATTTGCCACGCGCACGACCGGGATGAAGGGCATCATCTGCTCCTCATCCACGAAAATGTGATCCGCCTTTGTCTCGCCGAAAAGCAGTTGCGTGCCCGCCGGGACATCGAGCCCGATGGCCTTCGCGAGCACCGCAGCGTCGCGGCCCACGAGGTCGCGATTCACGACCGGGTGCGGGCAGCCCGCGCCTTTTCCCTGCGGAAAAACGAACGCTTTCTCCGCGAGCGCCTCGACTTGTTTCCCGTCGAGCTGCACAGCTCCGGCGCGCTTGAGTGCGGCGATGAGTTTATCCGCGACGGCTTCAACGACGAACACTTCCTTCTCGCCGATGCAGAGCAAATTGTTGTCGTAGCTCGCGCCTTGGATGATGCACTTCGCCGCGTGATCGAGATCCGCGGTTTCGTCCACGACGACCGGCGGATTTCCGGGGCCGGCGCATACGGCGCGCTTGCCGGTCTTCATCGCCGCCGCGACGACGGCGGGACCGCCGGTGACGCACAGCAGCCGTACCTTCGGGTGCTTGCACATCGCGTCGAAGGTATCGAGCGTCGGCTTCACCACGGTGGTGAGCAAATCGGAGATGCCGGTCTCCTGGAAGATGGCTTCGTTGTAGCCGCGGATCGCGATCGCCGCGACTTTGGAGGCCGCAGGGTGCGTGTTATAGACCACCGCATTGCCCGCCGCGATCATGTTGATCGCATTGCCGGTCAGTGTCGGCACGCTGTGCGTCGAGGGAGTCACCGCGCCGATCACTCCCCAAGGCGCGTAATCAATGACGGTGAGGCCGAAATCACCGCTGAACGCCATGCGCTCGAGGAATTCCACGCCCGGCACGAGGTCCCCGCAAATCTTGAGCTTCTCGATCTTATGATCGAGGCGGCCGATCTTCGTCTCGGCCATTTCGATCGTGCCCCATTCCTCTGCCTTCGCGACGCACATCTTGCGGATGACGTTGATCGCCTTGCGCCGTGCCGAGACGCCGAGTTCGCGCAGTTTTTCAAACGAGCGATGAGCCGCCTCGCACGCATCCTCCATTTTCTCATACACGCCGAATGACGTCGCGGATGAAGGAGCCGCCTTCGGCTGTGCGGCGAGTCGCGCGAGCACTTCGCTCACCACGCGGGAGATGATTTTTTCGTCGAGGTTTGCCATGTCGGTTTAGCTGAAAAGTTGGTTCTTCGGTCCGCGCTTCACTGCGCTTTGAATAGGATGTGTTTGCCGACATCCACGGTGTCCACGATGCCGATCACGACGGCGTCCAGCGGGGCCTCCTTGTCATCAGTCGCGAGCCGCGCGGAACTGCCCTGCACGATGAGGACGATTTCGCCTTCGCCCGCGCCGAGGGTGTCCGTGACCACGAGCGTGGTCACGCCAGGCTTCCATTCTTTCGCCGTCGGCGAATCAATCACGAGCGGACGCACGAGGAGAAACTTGTTCCCCGTCATCTTCGCGTTCTTCTTGGTGGCTACT
This sequence comes from Spartobacteria bacterium, assembly GCA_025355595.1. Classification (GTDB taxonomy): domain Bacteria; phylum Verrucomicrobiota; class Verrucomicrobiia; order Chthoniobacterales; family Chthoniobacteraceae; genus SXWH01. The sequence continues at coordinate 2,933 of JANXZI010000452.1, read as the reverse complement.
ACGGAGCCTTCGACTCGGGCTAAGATCATATTAGTTAGTTGGAAGTGGCCGTGTGTAGCCCGGTGAGCTGGGCAGAATTGAAAACCGACCACGCCATTTACCCCGGAGGGGCATACGGATATTAGCCGGGGGTAAAGCGAGGAACGAGCGACACCCCCGGATCACCGGGACAAACGGAACGCACCCCGGCAGGGGTGCCGGAATCGGGTGCGCGACAGCCAAGCTTCCAGCACCCCTGCAGGGGTGCATTCCGCCAATGGATCTCATTCCGGGGGTGTTACCCCCGGCTAATTTCCGGCAAGCCTCGGGCTTGCATTGCGTGTCGCGCAGTCGCACGGGATTGGTTAATTTACTTCGCCTTCGGCAGGACAGCCGCGAGGTCGCCGTGCGGCCGCGCGATGACGCTGATGCTCACGATTTCGCCGAGGCCTTGCGCGGCGATCTTGCCGGCTTCGGTCGCGGCTTTCACAGCGGCGACATCGCCGGTGACGCAGACGGTCACCATGGCGTTGCCGACCTGCGTGATGGGGCCGACGAGTTCGACGTTGGCGGATTTGAGCATTGCGTCCGTCGCCTCGACGAGAGCGACGAGGCCGCGGGTTTCGATAAGTCCGATTGCTTGTTGTGCCATATAGTTGGTTGTTAGTTGAGGGTTGAGTGTTGAGAGGCGCGGCGGGTGGCCGCGGATCGGTTCTTTAGTTGAGAGTAGAAAGTTTGGCCCATGCGTTGCGGGCGATGATGATTTCCTCGTTCGTCGGGATCACGCGCACTTCGATTTTCGAGCGCGGCGTGGAGATTACGGCCTCGTCGGCGTGGGTGCGGTGGTTCGCCTCGCGATCCAGTTCGAGTCCGCAGAAGTCGAGGTTCGCGCAGATTTTCTCGCGGAGGACCGGGTTATTCTCCGCGATGCCGGCGGTGAAAATGAGGACGTCGGCGCCGTTCAGTTCGACGAGAAATTGGCCGATGTATTTCCGGATTGCGGCGACGAAGACATCGAGCGCGATGGCCGCATCGGCGTTCCCTGTTGCCGAAGCATCGAGCAGGTCGCGGATGTCGCCGGTCGCGAGGCCGGAGAGACCCTTGAGGCCGGACTGCGAAGTGAGCGCTTTCTCGACGGCATCAATGCCGAGCCCGAGATCCCGCGCGAGGTAGATGAGCGCGAAAACATCGAAGTCGCCCACACGATTATTCTGCGGCAGCCCGCTCTGCGGCGTCATGCCCCAGCTCGAATCAATCGCCTTGCCGTTGCGCACCGCAGCGATCGAGCTGCTGCCGCCGAGGTGGCACGAGATGATGCGCAATTTGTCCGAGCCGCGAATTTCCGCGCACCGCTGCGTGACGAAACGATGACTCGCGCCGTGAAATCCGAAACGGCGGATTCCGTATTTCGTCTCCCATTCGCGCGGCACCGGGTAGCGCACATTTTCCACCGGCACTTCGTCGTAAAATGCCGTCTCAAATGTGCCGATGCACGGCAGCTTCGGATGCGACTTGTGGAAGCTGCGGACGGCCGCAACGTACGGCGGGTTGTGTGCGGGGAGCAGCGTGTTGATTTCCTCCATCGCTCGCAGCACGGGCTCGCCGAGCACTTGCGTGCCTGAGACGCCGCGCGCCATCACGGGCTTGAAACCGACCGCCGCGAGATCGCCGAAGCCGCCGAGCTGTTTCTCGACGAGCGCAATCGCCGCACCGTGATCAGGCAGTGCAGTCGCGCCCTTTTGCTCAGGCGCGTCGCCGATCTGCGACTTCCACGGAGACTCCGCGCTGCCGATCCGCTCGATGCCACCCTTCGCCAGCACGCGCTCGGATGGCATCTCGATCAAGCGGAACTTGAACGAGGTGCTGCCGATATTGGCGACGAGGATTTTGTTCGGAGTCATGGGATCAGACCGCGAAATACGCGAAAGGATTTCGGAGTCGTGCGGCGGTCATGTGGCAATGATTCTTGCTGCGGAAAATTTTCGCGCCTTCCGCGTTTTTCGCGGTCGCAAAAAATCCCCCGCGGTTACTTCGCGGGTCCGTTCACCACCGGCTTGCCGCCGAGGAATTTTCCGAGAAGGTGCAGGTCGTCGTGCGGACGCGGGATCACGTGGACGGCCACGACTTCACCGATCGCGCTCGCGGCGGTCGCGCCCGCTTCGACTGCGGCCTTCACGGCGGCGACATCGCCTTTCACAAAGACGGTCACGTAGCCCGAGCCGACTTTTTCCCAGCCGATGAGTTCCACATTCGCGGCTTTCGTCATTGCGTCAGTTGCTTCGAACTGCGCGACGAGACCTTTGGTTTCGATCATTCCGATTGCTTGTCCAGCCATATGAGTAGTTGAGAGTTGAGGGTTGAGAGTTGAGTGATTTAGGAAGTGAAAAATTTCAGCAGCTCCGGCGTGGGCCGGGCGATGACGTGGGACGCGACGAGATTGCCGACGCGCTTGGCCGCTTCCTTGCCGGCTTCGACGGCGGCTTTGACGCTGCCGACATCACCGCGGACGATGGTCGTGATCAGCGCGCCGCCGATCGGGATGGATTTTACCAGTTGCACATTCGCGGCCTTGACCATGGCATCACTGGCTTCCACCAGGCCCACGTAGCCGCGAGTTTCGATTAGTCCGATTGCTTCGCTCATTTGTATTTGGTTTTGGGTTAGAATTCGGCCCGCGAAAAACGCGAAAGGCGCGAAAGGGTTTTTGGTTAGTTGGTTACTTGAAAATGTCGGTTGCTCGTGTGGTCGGGCGTCATTTTATGGTTTGATTCAAAGTCGGAAATATTTCGTGTTATTCCGCGTTTTTCGCGGCCTAGTGCTTGGTCAGCTCGACCTTCGTCGCGCGTTCGAGATCGCAGGCATTCGCCTCGTCCGTGTCCATGTGGACTTCCAGTTTGAAGCTGGGATCCACCCGCACGATCATCTCGTCAAAGCGCGTGTTGCACATCGGCGAA
>JANXZI010000211.1 GCA_025355595.1 Spartobacteria bacterium | reverse complement strand
AGGGGCGCGACAAGATGAGGCCGCCCTTTCAGGGCTTTGACTTTTGTTTCCCACGACCCAGGGCGTTGCCCTGGGCTGGCATGTTTTCGGGCCTTTGGCCCTCAGCGGATGATCCCCACGAAGGGCATGACAGGCTCTGGGCGCACTCGGGAGAGTGCGGACATGGGCTTCTGCCCACGCCTACGGTTTACTGCGCGCTCCATTCGTGCTCGCCATCAGCGAGGCCGAGGCGAATGAGCGCTTCGCCCGCGAGAAAAAGTGAACCTGCAATGAGCGTGCGCGTGCCGTCGGGGCGCGCGTCGGCGAGCGCGGCTTCGAGTGTCTCGGCAATGCTCACCGGCATGACGGGCGATTGCACGCGGATGAGCGCGGCGAGTTCACCGGGAGGCAATGCGCGCGGGCTGCGGACCCGTGTGCTGATGATCCGCGCAGTGATCGGCAGCAGTGAGGCGATCACGCCGGGCGCGTCCTTGTCCGCGAGGATGCCGAGGATGAGTGTGGCTTTTTCGCCGTGAAATTCCTCGCGCCATGTCGCGGCGAGCTGCGCAGCGGCGTGGGGATTGTGCGCGCCGTCAATCACTGTCCGATCACCGGCGCGCTGGAAACGCGCGGGCCATTGCACATTCGCAAATGCCTCGCGCACGATGCGCGGATCGGGACGCAGGCCGGACTCGATGAGTGCGGCGAATGCGAGCGCGGCATTCCAGCGCTGATGGCTGCCGGCGAGCGCAAGCGGCCAGTCGGCTCCGATCGGCTGGCGGATGAATTGCAACCTCGCGCCCGCAACTTCCGCGGCCGTGCGGAGGACAGCTTCGGCATCTGGTTGCTGCGGCGCGGAGACGACAGGCACGCCAGGCTTGATGATGCCGGCCTTTTCCCCCGCGATGGCGGCGAGCGTGTCGCCGAGATGCTGCATGTGATCGAGGCCGATGGGCGTGATGACGGAGACGACGGGCGTGACAATGTTTGTGGAGTCGAGGCGGCCGCCCATGCCGGTCTCGAGGATCACGATCTCTGCGTTCTGCTGCTGAAACCACGCGAGGGCGAGCACGGTGGTGATTTCAAAAAACGTCGGCGCGTACTCCCATTCCGCGATGATGTCGCGGATTCTCGTGAGCCATTCGGCGACGTGCTCCTCGGGAATCTGGTTCGCTCCGAGCCGGATTCGCTCGCGGAAACTGACGAGGTGCGGCGAAGTGTAGAGTCCCGTGCGGCGCTTCGCAGCGGCGCACACCGCGGCGAGCAGCGCGCACACGGAGCCTTTGCCATTCGTGCCGGCGACGTGGATGAAGCGGCGCTTCTCACCGCTCACCGTCTCGATGCCGAGCGCGTCGCAGAGACGGCGGGTCTTTTCGAGGCCGAACGTGATGCCGTGGACTTGCAGGCCGTAGAGCCAGCCGAGCGCCTCGCGGTAGTTCACACCGCTGCTGGCACGAGATACCCGAGCAGGCTCGCGAGCGTCTCCTTCATTTTCTTGCGATGCACGATCATGTCCACGAGGCCGTGCTCGACGCAAAACTCCGCAGTCTGGAATCCCGGCGGCAATTCCTGGTGCGTGGTCTCGCGGATGACACGCGGGCCGGCGAAGCCGATCATGCACTTCGGCTCGGCGATGATGATGTCGCCGACACTCGCGTAGCTGGCCATCACGCCCGCGGTGGTCGGATCGGTGAGCACGGAAATGTACGGCAGCTTTGCATCCGAGTGGCGCGCGAGTGCGCCGCAGGTTTTTGCCATCTGCATGAGCGAGAGCATCCCCTCGTACATACGCGCGCCGCCGCTTGCGCTGATGATGATCACGGGCAGCCGCTGCACGGTCGCGCGCTCGATGGCGCGGGTGATTTTTTCGCCGACGACGCTGCCCATCGTGGCGGCGAGGAACCGGAAATCCATCACGGCGATGCTCACCTTTTTTCCCTCGATGCTGCCGAGGCCGGTGATGACGGCGTCGAGGAGGCCGGTGGCCTTCTGGTATTTTTTCAGGCGGTCAATGTAGCTGGCCTGGCCGGTGAATTTCAGCGTGTCCACGGAGGTGAGCTTCGCGTCGTGCTCGACGAAGGTGCCCTCGTCGAGGAGCAACTCGAGGCGATCGCTCGCGCTGAGCGCGAAGTGATGCTCGCACTTCGGGCAGATGCGGACGTTGCGCTCGATTTCGAGGTTGTGGATGATTTCCGCGCAGCTTGGACATTTCGTCCACAGGCCGGCGGGAAGCTCGCGTTTTTTGCCGGAGGTAAAGACCGGCTTGGAGAAAATTCCCATGGGATTGGAAGGGTCAGGCTCTGGCATGGGCAGCGGTTGGTTTTCGCTGGGCTGGGAGGATGATGATGTTGCGGGCGTTCATGTTCTTGCGGGGCTAGCCGCGGGCGACGGTGATGACTCGCACCGAGGCCGCGCCGGCGCGCATCAGCACGCGCGAGCACTCCTCGACGGTCGAGCCCGTCGTGAAGACGTCGTCAACGAGGACGAGGTGTCGTTCTTTCACGCGCGCAGTGTGGCGCACGCGGAAGGCGCCGCGCAAGTTTTCCATTCGCTCGTGGCGATCGAGTTTCGTCTGCGTGGAGGTGTAGCGGGTGCGCTTCAGCGCGTGCGACACCGGGATGCCGCAGCGCTGCGAGACGAGCGCGGCGAGCTCGGCGGCCTGGTTGAATTCGCGTTCACGGAAACGGATGTGGTGCAGGGGGACGGGCACGAGTGCGTCGAATGGGGGCGCGGAAATGCGGGGGTCATCAAGCGTGTGCGCGAGCCAGTCGGCGAGCGGGCGGCGAAGGTGAAATTGCCGCTCGTATTTGAAGGCGTGGATAAAATTGCGGACGACTCCGTGGCTGAGATACGCGGCGACGGCGCACACGAAATGAAGTTCGCGCCCGGCGCAGTTTGCGCAGGTGAACTCTTGCGTGATCGCGCCGTCGAACGGCTGCGAGCAGCGCTGGCAGAATGGTGTCTCGATGCGCTGCGCACTTTCCGCGCACTCGGCGCAGACGTGAATGCCGGGCCCGGTCTCCGCCTTGCACGCCGCGCAGTGCGGCGGGAAGCAGAGCGTGCCGAGCGCGGAAAAAATCCTACGCGTGATCGTCGCGACGCTCATGGCCGAGGCAGGCGCGGCAGACCGCGCCGGTGAGGATGACGGTGACGAGCGGCGCGAGGCCGATGCGGATATCCGCGCCGATCCACGGGAGTTTTCCAGGCGTGAACGACGCGAACTTTCCGAAGCCCTGCACGCAGAAAACCCAGCCCGCGTGCAGGCCGATGCCGAGCCACAGCGAGCGCGTGCGCTGCATCGCCCAGCCGAGCACCCAGCCGACTGCGAGGAGCGTGCTGAACGATGCGATGACCATGACGGGGTTTTTCCACTGGCCGAAGATTTCCGGGATGAGCGCGAAGCCGGAGGACCACGCGACATCCGCAGGCGCGACGGTGCTCGCGAGCGGCTGGATGAAATGCACGAGTGCGAAAAAGAGGGCGCTCGCGAGCAGCGCACCGGTGCGGGGCATCGTGCGCTGGAGCAGGCCGAGGAATGCGCCGCGGAAGATGCATTCCTCGATGAAGCCGACGCATGCGGCGGTGAAGAGGACCTTCGGCAATTCGCCAAACAGCCGCTGTCCTGCGGGTAGAAAAATGACTCCACCAAATGCGAGCAGGATCGCCGCCATCACCGCCATGAGCGCGACCGCGGCGAAAAATCCGAGCGCGAGGCGATGCGGCCAGCGGATGTCCCACTCGAGTCCGAGTTCGGCGAGCGTGCGGACTTTCAGCGAGCGTGCGAGCGGCCACAGCAGGAGGAGGGCGACGACCTCGACGGTGCGGCTGAAGTAGCGGTGGAACCCCTGCCCCGTCACGCTGGGGAAAATGCCGCGCGCGGCGAGCGGGTGAGCACACCAGAACAGCAACGGGGCGAGCAGCGCGCCGAGCACGAGCGACGCGACGAGCCAGAGCAAGAGCTTGCGGAGATCCTTCAAGGTGGTGTCTATCTCTCAGGGCGCGCGGTGAAAGTCACTGCCCCGCTGCATCGTTTCTTCATCTTATTCTTAATACCGCCACCGGAACCGCTGCGCGCTCCGCTTGCAGAATATGATTACGATTAAGATTCCGCTGACCCGCCACGCCGCTTCTCCACCATCGAAAATCCGCACCGTTAAAAATGGGAACACGAAACATCCACGCTTGGAAACACACGACCGAGGACGGCGAAAAGCGCGAGGTGCGCGCGGAGAAATTTGGAGGCAAATGGCGCATCCAGGCGAAGCTGCGCGACGACGCTTCGTGGACCTACTACGAGGTGCCGCTGATTGACGATCTGCTCGAACTGCGACGCGTGCTCTGGAACAAGTACCAGCGGAAGCATCTCGCCTTCGAGGATGTCGAGGCGGTGGACAAGGTGATCCGCGATGCAGGCGGGAAGGTGCCCGCTTCGGATGACGAATGACGAGTGGCTGCGACGCTCTCGTCGCAAGGTGGATCCGCGACGCGTCGTCGCAGCCACGGACCTGCCGCGGCGTCAGATGTCACACCTCCGTCATTCCTCATCCCACGGTCCCGCTCACCCGAAGATTCGTTTGTAAACGGGCGGGTTCGCGCCGAGCCAGAACCACGCGGCGAGGATGAGCAGCGCGACCACATTCAGCCAGAAGCCCCACGCCGAACGGCGGCGGCCATGCGGCCATCTTCCCACGAGCCGATGCTCGCGGAGGGCGAGCAGCGCGATCACGGCGCTCATCCAGTGAATGACCGCGGCGGCGACAATGGCCCAGAAGCCGCCGGTCTCCGATGCGCCGCCGAATGCACTCACGGTCGCCGTGGCGGCCTCGATGACGAGCGCGAGGAAGAGGAGGTTCGTGGCGTGGCCGGACTTCCGGTTCAGGTCCTTCGTCTGGAAAGAGGCGACGTTCATGATGAGCGCGATGCCGATCACCAGCACGGGCACCATACCGAGCCACGCGTATCTTTGATCCACAAATGCGAGCACCATACTCATGCGGCGAAGGCCTCCATGAATGCGACCTCGACGGCAAGCTGCTCCTGCACGTTGCGCCCGAAATTTTCCCGCAGCCCGCCGATGGCGGCGGCGCGGGTGATTACGTCGGAGACGGCGAGGCGCGAGGCGAGCGCGGCGGTGTCGGCGGAAAAATCGGGGAGGTCGAGGTGCGGGGCGCGCTGCTGCTGGCGGAGGACATCGGCCCACCAGGATTCGAGCGTGTCCACGAGCACACCGCGCTCGTTGCGATAGCGGGCCTCGGCGAGCGCCTTGTAGAAATCCTCGCGGTCTTCGATCCAGCCCCGGTCCACGCCGCTGGCTTCGCGGAAGCGCTTCGCCTCGGTCTTGCATGCGGCCTCGGTCTCGTCGGAGATGGACTCCTTGGCCTCGGCGAGGAGCGTCTGCACTTCGCGGACGAGGCCGTAAACTTGCGGCAGCTCGGGGCGCGGGATTTTAAAAAAGCGGCTCAACGAATCGGCGATGCGGCGCTGGCGTTCGTTGAGCCCGCGACGCGCGCCGGCGACGAGCGGGATCTCGATGCAACGCGAGAGGATCGTCTCGAGGAGCAGCTCGGGGAAATTGCTGACGAGGAGGATGTGCGAATTGCGCGGCGGCTCCTCGAGGGTCTTCAGAAATGCGTTGGCCGAGCCTTCCAGGAGGCGGTCGGCGTCGAAGATGATCACCACTTTTTTCCCGCCACGGAGCGCGCGCATCTGCAAGGCTCGCTCGAGATCGCGCACCTGTTCAATGGTGATGCGGCGCGACCTTGACTCCGGCTCGGCGATGTGGACATCCGCGTGCTTCAGAGGATCGTTCGTGTCGCCGACGAGGATGCCGGTGAGCCCGGCGGCGACCTCGCGCGTGCCGCTGCCGACGGGGCCGGTGATCAGGTAGGCGTGCGCGAGGCGATCGTTCGCCTGCGCTTTGCGGAGAAGGGTGAGGGCTTGGTCGGCGGAGAAGGCCATCGGGGCGCGACTAGATGCGGAATCGCGGCGGTGCGCGCAAAGAAAAAAGCGCGGGCGTGAATCTGCGCCGCGGGCAGCGCGCTACTTCGTCACCACCGCGGGGGCGTCGCCGACCGCGGGCTTCTTCGCCTGCGCCACGCGGGTCGTCTTGCGGCGCGCATCAATCACGAACGTGTTGTTCTCGCCGAAGCGGGACCACGGGCCGGCGGGGACATCGCTGTATTCGACGAATTTCCAATCCGCCACATCCATGCCACCCATGCCGAGGTAGTCGCGCACGGCGGGCGAAATATCGAGCCCCGCGCCGCGGTTGAGATTCGGCATCGGGCGCTCATTTCCGAAGACATACTGCCAGTGATCTGTGCGGAATGGCCCCACGTCCGACCACTGCGCGTAGCAGGCGCGCATGCCTTTGCGGATCATGATCCAGCGGTCGCGACAGACGGACTTGCCCTCCTGCTCGAAGGTGGCGTTGAACCACGGGATGACCTTGCGCGCCTCGGACTTGTGGCGACCACTGGTCACGTCGTTGTAGGGCAGCGCAAAATAAAACGGGTTCTGCTGCGGGATAAATCCGGCGGGAACGGTGCCACCGTCCTCCAGCTTTCGACGGCCATCGGGGCCGTCCACACCGCCGTACGAGCGCCACCAGTTCAGATCCCAGCAGCTTGAGTAATTATGCACCGGGTTGTTCTGCCCGGCCGACTCGCCGACCCAGAAGACGGTCGTGACGATGTTCAGCTTCCACGGGTAGAGACCGCGCCCGGCGCCTCCCGCGTGCGATTCCGTGGGCACGATCACCTGCGGCTCGAGCCGGAGAATGGAATCCTCGCGGAGCTTCATCGCATAGCGGGCAAAATCCGCGCTGCTCTTATAAGTCGGCTGTGGTTCCCCGGCCATCGCAGTGCCCACCGTGGACAGAAGTCCGGCGAGGATGGAAAAAAGCTTGGTGAACTTCATGCGAGGAATTCCCCACCCTAGGAGTGAAGGGCTTCGGTGCAAGCTGGAATTTCCCCGCGGGGACCAGGACGAGTGGGACATGGCTATGGGTTGTGCGGAGGGATAGAGCAGCGATGATGCCCGATGCGCGGCACGCGCGCAGAAAGGCGGACGATGAAAGATGGCGCGGACCCGGTTTCTTCCGTCGTTGCCCTGCTCATGCTCTTGCTCTTTTTCGAAAAGGCGCATTCAAAGAGAGGATGAGCAGGACCATGACAAAGAGTACGAGCCGGCCGGCTTTCGGCACGCGATACGACGGTATGCACCTCTAATTTTCGCGGCGACTTCCGGCTTTGAACATCCGCCGGTTCGCCAAGTCGAACTGCTGCCACACCCATGCACCACTGCTCCACCTCCGGCCTGCCGCCGGCACCCTTTGACTGGACTCCGCGCACTCGCCTCGTCTTCGGCCCCGGCTCTCTGGCGAAGGTCGGCGGGCTCGCTGCGGAACTCGGCGGCCGTCGCGCCCTGCTCGTCACGGACAAAGGAATCGCCAAGGCCGGCCATGCCGAACGCGCGCGCGTTTCGCTCGAAGCGGCGGGCGTCGCGGTGACGATCTTCGACAGCGTCCGCGAAAATCCCGACACCGAGGACATCCGGCGCTGCGTGGCGGCGGCGGACGCGGCAAAGGTGGATATTTTCATCGGCCTCGGCGGCGGGAGCAGCATGGACACGGCGAAGGGCAGCAACCTCCTGCTGACCAACGGCGGCGCGATGAAGGACTACTGGGGCGTCGGCAAGGCGACGAAGCCGCTGCTGCCGCTCATCGCCATCCCCACGACCGCGGGCACCGGCAGCGAATGCCAGTCCGCCGCGCTCATCGCCGACGAGGTGACGCATCAAAAGATGGCGTGCCTCGACCCGAAAGTCTCCGCGCGCATCGCGATCCTCGACCCGGAACTCACCATCAGCCAGCCCCCGCGCGTGACCGCACTCACGGGCATGGACGCGCTCTCGCACGCCGTCGAGACCGCCGTCACGCGGAAGCGCACCACGCTCAGCGCGATGTATTCGCACGAGGCCTTCCGGCTGTGCTTCGACGCACTGCCCCGAGTGCTCACCGACCCGAACGACCTCGACGCGCGCGGCCGCATGCAGCTCGGCGCGGCCTTTGCCGGCGCAGCCATCGAGGCCTCGATGCTCGGCGCGGCGCACAGCGCGGCCAACCCGCTCACCGCGCGCTACGGCGTCGTCCACGGCCAGGCCGTCGGCATCGTGCTGCCGTCCATCGTGCGTTTCAACGCCAGCGAACACTCCGCCGAGGCGCGCTACGGCGAACTCTGCCGCGCCGCCGGCCTGCCCGACGCCGAGGCGCTCGCGCAGGAGCTCGAGGAAGTCCTGCGCCTCACCGGCCTCGCCGCGCCGCTCGGCAAATTCGGAGTCAAACGCGAGACGATCCCCACCCTCGCGCTCGAAGCCTCGCAGCAGTGGACCGCGCAGTTCAACCCGCGCCCGATCACGCCGGGGGATTTTGAGAGGATTTACGAGTCGCTGCTGGGATAAAGCGTGACTTCTGAAAAATCTCGATGCGCGTGGTTTTCGACACCTCCGTTCTCGTGGCCGCCGCACCTTCGCGGGACGGCGCGAGCTTCG
>JANXZI010000198.1 GCA_025355595.1 Spartobacteria bacterium | reverse complement strand
CGCGCAGAGCGCCCGCGAGCGCGTGATGCGCAAGCTGCGCGACAAGAAAATCGAATTCCTCGTGGCGACCGATGTCGCGGCGCGCGGGCTCGACGTGGATGACCTCGAAGTGGTGATCAATTACGACCTCCCGCATGACGCGGAAGACTACGTGCATCGCATCGGCCGCACGGGCCGCGCGGGGCGCAGCGGTCGCGCGATCACTTTTGCCGACGGGCGCGAGGTGTGGAAGCTGCAGCACATCATGCGATTCACCAAGGCGCGCATCCGGCGTGAGAACGTGCCGACGGCGGAACAGGTCGAAGAACGGCGCAGCAACGCGCTGTTTGAAAAGGTTCGCGCGACGCTCGAAAGCGGTGCCTTCAAGAAAAACGATGCGCTGATCGATCAACTGCTCGATGCCGGTCACACGCCGACGGACATCGCGTCGGCGCTGTTCTCGATGCTCGAAGGCGACGCGCCGAAGCCGGTGGACATTCCCGAGGATCGTCCCGCGCCGCCGAAGCGCACGTATGAGAAGCGGGGCGACTATCCCACGTATGAGCCGCGCGCCGGCGGGAAAAAATTCGACAAGCGCGAGGATCGCGGGCCGCGACCGACCGAGGGTTTTCAGGACCGCGCACAGCGGCCTCAGTTCGAGCGTTTCGCACCGCGTGATCAGCGTGAGCAGCGCGCGCCGGATGGGGATCGCGGCACGCGTCCGGTGTTCCGTTCGCGCGACGAAGTTTCTGCGCAGTCGCACGAGCCGGGCATGGTGCGGCTCGCGATGAATTCCGGTGCGGAGCAGATGGTGCGGCCGGCGGATGTCGTGGGCTTTGTCCTGAATGAAACCGGCATGTCGCGCGAGGTGCTTGGCGCGATTCACATCCTGCCCGCCATGACGATGTTCGACGTGCGCGAGGACAGTGCGAAGGAAATCGTGACCGGACTGCGCGGCAAGCGCTTCAAAGGTCGCAATCTGATCGTCGGCCTTGCTGCGGACGCGTGATTTGAAAAGTTACGCGACGTCCTCCTGGCCGCGCGCGAGGCGTTCGTCGTAGTCGGCGAATTCGGCGGCCGTGAGCAGATCGTTTTCGAGGAGCGCGACAAAAATTTCCCGCCGTCCGCGCAACTGGAACTCGGTGAATTTTTCACGCAACATCCGTCCGAGCGAGATGAAGCCCCACGCGCTGGCGATGACCGCGATGGCCGCGGCGTAGCGTGGGTCGTGCGTGAGGAACCAGATCAGCGCGCCTGCGGGTGCGCCGACGAATGCCGCGCCGAGCGCGGATGCAAGCCAGAGCGCGCGTGCCGGGCGGAGGAGGATGGCGAATTTTTCGGCGCGCTGGAAGGCGTAGTCCTCATCGGTGACGAGGCCGCTGATGCGGCATTCCTCCAGCTCGCGCAGCCAGCCGACGAACTGCTCGCCGCTGCGGGAGGGCGTTGTGTGCGGAGGCGTGTGTGGCTGGGCGCAGGTCATCGGTTCGCCTTTGGGAGAGCGATTCCTGTGCCCGGTGGAGCAGGCGCTCCGCGGACGCTTCGCTCGCACGGTATTTCGCAGGCTGACGGGCGGAGTCTGACGTTTGGAAACGCGCCCGGACGTCGCGTTCCACCGTCGCGGCCGGACTGGGGAAAAGTTGTGGCGTTACTCCTTCGGCACCGAGACGGCGGGGCGCTTCTGATCCACGCGCGGCTTGATGTCCCAAGCGGTCAGCCAGCGTGCGCCGGTGCGGCGATAGCCCATTTTTTCCAGCACCTTTTCCATCTCGGCGAGGTGCGCGGCACCGTAGAAAATGCCGAGATTTTTGTGGCCCGCGGTCACTTCCCGGTCGAGGACGGAGAGCGCCTTGCGGTTGCGTTCGGTGATGATGACGGTGCCGCCGTCGTGCTTTTCCATCTCGGCGACGACATCGCCCGCAGATGCAAGCTGGCGGGCCATGGCGACCTTCAGCCCGCTGGAATCGCCGAGCAGCGCGAGCAGGAACTGGCTGCCCTTCGGCTCGGCGCTGCGATCGGTGCCGACTTCAAGCTGGGCCTCGATCGCCTTGCGCATGAGGTCAAGGAAGGACTCGCCCTTGTCCGCCTGGAGCTGCACGAATTCATCCATGCTCACGTCGGCGTGGACGAAGTTCTTCGTGTGGTAGTCAATGCCGGCGGTCTGGTACTGGAAGTGGAAGTAAGTCTCCAGGCCGTGCATGAGCATGCCGATGATTTTGAATGCGGGGCTGCGTTCCTTTGCTGCCGGTGCATCGTTTTCATCGGGCGGAAATTCTCCCTGCTTCAGTGGCGCGCCTGGTTTCTTTTTCACCGGAGGCTTTGGGCTGTCATCGGCATCTTCCTTCATCTTCTGGCCGTCCACGAGTTCGAAGAGGAGTTCCTCGTAGCCGGTGAAAAGTTTCGTGAGTGCCTGATAGTACGCGGGGTCGGCGATGTGGACGGCGCCGACGAGTTCCACCTGCACGTCGCCTTTTTTCAAGGTAACGATCGCGGTCTCGAGCGTGCCGCGCTTGTCGTCGCCCACGTAGCGGACATATTCGCGTTTCGCGACGGCGTTCGTTTTTCCGCTTCGCGCGGGAGCATCCGCCGCCGGTGCATACGGGCAGGCGAGGAGCGCGGCGGCGGCGAGCGCGTTGCGGAACAGAGGGTGCATCATGCTGCGGAACCGGTAGCAGGGTTCGCGCGAGGGGCGAGTGAATTTACGGCGTTGCCACGCCGCACGACGGCCGATTTACTCCGCGCCCATGACCCGCCATTTTGCCGTGCTCCTCGCAGCGGCAGCACTTTCCGCCTGCACGACTCCGAAGGAGCCGATGCACCAGATTCCCATCGCCCATGCGAATGTGGTGCCGCTGGCGCTGAGCGATGATTTCAAAATCGAGAAGGTCACAAAGTTCCTGAACGACCCGCGCTATCTCAAGCCGACGGACGACCAGATGCTCCTCTTCGAGCGGCAGCGCGTGAACCACGGTGCGATCACGGCCGTGGATTACCTCGAGCGGCGCGGCTACTATTTCAATGTGTCGTGGAGCGCGAGGCGGCCTGCGGACATCACCGTGCGGATTGAGTACCGACTGGAAAATCTGGGCGCGCATGTGCAGGCCAAGGAGATGCGCTTCCCGTTTGCGAAGGGGTCGCACGAAACGAAATTCACCATCATCGGCGATGAGTACTCGGAGAGCGGAAAAGTCACCGCATGGCGGGTGTTGCTGATTGAGGACGGGAGTGCCGTGGGGATCTTCCAGTCGTTCCTGTGGAACTGATACGGCGGCTGATTTGACCGCTGGCACGTTCAATGCGATGGGATGAGCGTCAGACACCAATGAGCATGCATCCCACGATTTTCGCCGACACCGAGAGCTGCCCCGAAGTATGGGTGCGCGTCGAGGGCCGGGGATCGTTCCAAAACTGCCCGGCGCTGAAGGAATTTTCCCGCAGGGTGATTGCCGAGGGGCGGCGGAAATTGGTGGTGGATTTGAAAAATTGCGTCGCGATGGATTCGACCTTTATGGGCACGCTCGCCAGCCTCGCCATCCGCCTGCGCGATCTCGGCGGCGACTTCTG
>JANXZI010000178.1 GCA_025355595.1 Spartobacteria bacterium | reverse complement strand
CGAAGCGTTGCTCCAGCACTTCTCGCTCGCGTTCGTTGAGGCTGTCGAGCACATCCTTGAGCTTGTCGCGCAGCACATTGCGCGCGGTCATTTCCATGGGGCTGGCAGAGGAGTTGTCCTCGATGAAATCGCCGAACTCGGTGTCGCCATCGCCGTCGCCGACCTTGGCCTGGAGCGAAATGGGCTGCTGGCTCATGCGCAGCACGGCGCGCACGCGCTCGACGGGCAGATGGATTTCATCGGCGACTTCTTCGGGTGAGGGATCGCGGCCCAGTTCCTGCACCAGTTGCTTCTGCACGCGCAGGAGCTTGTTGATGGTGTCGATCATGTGCACCGGGATGCGGATGGTGCGGGCCTGATCGGCGATGCTGCGCGTGATGGCCTGGCGGATCCACCACGTCGCGTAGGTCGAGAATTTGTAGCCGCGGCGGTACTCGAATTTCTCGACGGCTTTCATCAGGCCCATGTTGCCCTCCTGGATGAGGTCGAGGAATGACAGGCCGCGGTTTGTGTATTTTTTCGCGATCGAAATGACGAGGCGCAGGTTCGCCTCGACCATCTCGGTCTTCGCGCGGAGGGCCTTCTTCAGCCACTTGCGAAGGTGCGCGAACTCGGCGGCGAAGCCGTCGCCGCTCATCCACATGTGCGCCTGGTGCTCCCTGAGTTGCGCGGCGTAGTCCACTTTCGCACCACCGGCGGCGCGCTGCTGCTGTTTCTTGGGCTTGTTCACCTCGTGCTGGAGCGCGTGGATGACGCGGTTTTTCTCCTCCGCGAGCGTCACGAAATCCTCGGTCACCTTCTGCTTGTAGAAAAATTTCGGGAAGTGCTTCTGCACGTTCGCATGGCGCCTCTGAAAGTCGGTGTAGCCTTTCGCTTTTTCATTCGTGCCGCCGTGGGCTAGGTAGCTCTTGTAGGCCTTCGACGCCTCGTTGATCGAGGATTCGAGCGCCTTCATCAGCCGGGGCAGGCCCTTCATGTATTTGTCGCGGCTCTCGATTTTTTTATCGAGGATCACGCGGTCGAAACGCTCGCGGCCATCAATGAGTTTCTGCGCGAGTTCGAGATAGGCGCGCGGGATGAAGCCGAAATTGTTCACATGCTTCTGCACGTTCAGCTCGGCCTCCTCGATGCGCATGGAGATCTCCACCTCCTGCTCGCGCGTGAGCAGCGGCACCTGGCCCATTTGCTTGAGGTACATCCGCACCGGGTCGTCGAGGATGTCGAGCTTCTCGGTGGGCTTCTCGGGCTCCTCGTCCTCCTTCTGCTCCTCGCTCTTCGGGCCGACCTTGTAGCTGTCCACCTGCGCGGAATCGATGATGTCAATCTCCATGCCGCGGAGGCGGTTCATGATCAGTTCCATCTCATCCGGATCGTTCACGGATTCAGGGAGGTGCTCGTTCAGATCGTCGAAAGTGAGGTAGCCCTGTTCCTTCGCGAGCTTCACGAGTTCGCGGAGTTTTTCCGCGCCCTCGGCCGTGTCGAGGATGCTCTGGCCGGGGCCGAGCTTCGGCTTCGGCGGGGCTTTCAAAAGTGCGGCCAGCTTCGAGCTCACCTTTCCGTTTTTCCCGGCGGGAGCCTCCGTTTCCTTCACGGGCTTCGGGGCTTTTGCGGGCTTCGATGCTTTCGCGAGCTTTGCAGCCTTCGGGGCCTTCACGGCCTTCACGCCCTTCGGCTTTTTTGGCCCTTTCGGAGCCTTGATTTTTTTGGGCGCGGATTTTTTTGCCGCTGCCTTTGCCGCTGGTGCCTTGGCCTTTTTACTCCCGCTGCTCTTCGGGGTTTTCTTCGCGGATTTGGCGGGTTTGGCGACGGCTTTTTTGTTTTTTTTCGGCATGTCCACGAAGGAATTCTAAATTACATTCTCGCCCTCGGACGCCTCGGATGACCTCCGAAAGCGCGATGGGAAAAAGGCCGCTGAATATGGGGAGCCAGGCGCGGCAGGTCAAGGGCTGCTTCCAACTTTATTTCGAGCCCATCATCACACCGGTTTCGGCGAGCGCGGCGGGGGGAGTGCGGCGAGCTGGCGCTGGAGGTCGAGCACCTGCGTGTGCAGTCGCCCCATGTCCTCGATTGAGAGGCCGGGGGCGCGCAGTTGCGCCTCGATCGCCTGC
This sequence comes from Spartobacteria bacterium, assembly GCA_025355595.1. Classification (GTDB taxonomy): domain Bacteria; phylum Verrucomicrobiota; class Verrucomicrobiia; order Chthoniobacterales; family Chthoniobacteraceae; genus SXWH01. The sequence goes on along the minus strand of JANXZI010000178.1, from coordinate 3,480 downwards.
CTTTTGCGCAAGAGGACGCGGCGCTCCAGCTCGTGCCAGCAGTCCTCGGCGACGACGCGGGCCTCGGGCGGCACGGCGCGCTCGAGCAGCGAGGAAAGCGCGGACTCCTCGGCGGCATCGAGCGTCGCGAGCCATGCGTTCACGGATGAGGGCTCGTCCGCACGGAAATCGGCGTCGAGCACTTTCAGCAGCAGCGCGGAATCGGGCTGGCCGTCGTCCAGCACGCGGTCGCAGCCCTGCGCCTGGAGCCACATGCGCGCGGCGGGGCTGCGGAGCGCGAGGAGGGCGATCCATTCCTTCGTCGGGTCGAGCGTGATCGCTTCAGCGCGCTGCGGCTCCGCATTTTCCTCGTCGAGCGCGGCGCGCTGCGGGACGCGCTTGATGAGCACGCGCAGATCCTGCGGGCTGAATCCGAGGCGCATCGCGGCGTTGTTCAGCACGGCTTCGCGGGTGATGCCTTCGGGGATGAAGGCGAGCAGCTCTGCGAGCTCCCGCGCCGCGGCAATTTTCCCGCGTGGCGTCGCGAAGTCCGGCACGCTCACGAGCCGATGGATCTGGTGATCGAAGAAATCCTTCGATGCCGCGACGCGCTCGCGGAAGGCCTCCGCACCCTGCGAGCGGATCAGCGAATCCGGATCGTCGCCCTGCGGCAGCGTCATCACGCGCACGAGCAAGCCCTCGGCGAGGAGGTGCGGCAGCGAGCTTTTGGTCGCCTTCACACCCGCGTTGTCCGCGTCGAAACACATCACCACTTCGTCCACGTAGCGTTTCAAGATGCGCGCCTGCCGGTCGGTGAACGCCGTGCCCTGCGCCGCGATCACATTCTGCACGCCGGCCTCGAACGCGGTAATCAGATCCACCTGCCCCTCGCACACGATGGCCTGCTTTGCCGCGATGAGCGCGCGCTTCGACTTGTTCAGGCCGAAGAGCACGTTGCCCTTCGTGAACAGCGGCGTCTCCGGTGAGTTCACGTACTTTGCCGGACTCTGCTCGGCAAAAAGCACGCGCCCGCTGAAGGCGATCACCTCGCCGGTGTCGTTGCAGATCGGGAACATCACGCGGCCGCGAAATCGATCATACATTTTACTCCCGTCGTCGCCCGTCGAGAAAAGTCCGCTCTCCTTTAGCTCCATCTCCGAGTAGCCGCGCTCGCGCATCGGCGCGAGCAGGCCGTCCCACGAGTCCGGCGCAAAGCCGATCTTCCACGACTTCGCAACCTCGGCGTTCAGCCCGCGCTTTTTCATGTAGTCGCGCGCCGCGTCCGCCGATTTTCCGCGCATGAGTTGCTGGTGGAAATATTCCGCCGCATCCGCGTGCAGCGAGAGCAGCCGACGGCGAAGATCGGCGCGCTCGTAGTCGGCCTGCGACATTTCGGCCTCGGGGATTTTGATGCCCGCCTTGTCCGCAAGCTTGCGCACCGCCGCGACGAAATCGAGGTGCTCGTAATCCATCACAAACCGGAACACCGAGCCACCCGCGCCGCAGCCGAAACATTTGAAAATCTGCCGGTGCGGATTCACGTTGAAGGACGGCGTGCGTTCGTTGTGAAAAGGGCACAGCGCCTTGAAAGTGCCGCCCATCCTGCGCAGCGGAAAATACCCGCCGATCACCTCGACGATGTCGTTCGCCGCGGCGATCTGCTCAATGATTTCCTGCGGAATCTGGGGCATTTTTTCGGGACGCGAGTGACGAGCGTGGCGGGCAGTGTGTCAAGCGCGCCCCGGTGCTGTGTCCGAGTTAAAAGTCAGCAGGCTGAAGAGCATCGCGGAACCTTCACCATGATGGGTCACGCAAAGACGCGAAGGCGCAAAGTATCATGCTTTTTTTCCTCCAAAAGCGGAGCCAAGCCGACCGAGCACGACACTTGCGCGCGGGGTGATTGACGATTATTTTGACAAAACTCTGAGTGCGTTCCGCATTTATTCCACACCCGCCCACCGCATGACCGCACCCCTCCGCATCCTCTCCACGTTTCTGGCCATCGCGTTTTGCACGGCGCACACGGCGTTCGCATTCACCGTCGCGGAGATGAAGGGCATGGAGGCAAAGGTGAAGGCACTCGTGTCAAAAAATACGCCTTCGGTGGTCGCGCTGGTCGGCACGAAGGTGCCGGGCTCGGGCTCGGGGACCATCGTCACGGAAGACGGGCTCATCCTCACGGCGGGCCACGTGACTTATGGCAATGAGACGATGACCGTCGTTTTCCCCGACGGGAAGCAGGCGAAGTGCAAGGTGCTCGGGGCGGACTACAATCGCGACGTGGGCCTCGCGAAAATCATCGAGCCGGGAAAATATCCCGTCGCGCAGATGGGCGATTCGGACAAGCTGGATCAGACGACCATCGTCATCGCGCTCGGGCATCCCGGCGGGTTCGACATCCGGCGTCCGCCGCCGGCGCGCATCGGGCGCATCAGCCAGAAGAATGCAGGCGGCTTCCTCGTGAGCGACTGCACGCTGATCGGCGGCGACTCGGGCGGGCCACTGTTTGATCTCGAGGGAAAAGTCGTCGGCATCCACTCGTCCATCTCGGAGAGCCTGAGCTATAATCGCGATGCGCCCGTGAACGCCGCGAAGGTGTCGTGGGACAAAATGCTCGAGGGAAAAACGTGGGGCCGTCCGCCCGTGCGTCCCGGCCAGCGCGTGACCGGCCCGGCGGTGCTCGGCGCGGTGTTCGACCCCGCGGGCGGAAGCGCGCTGCTGAAGGAAGTGCAGCCGAGATCCCCGCTCGCCGCAGCCGGCGTGAAGGCGGGCGATGTGATCCTGAAACTTGGCGGCGAGGACATGCCGACGCCCAAGGCAGTTGCCGACAAGCTGAAAAAATGCAAGGCGGGCGAGAAGCTCGCGGTCGCGTACCGGCGCGGGGCTGACGAGCGGAAGACGGAAGTCATCCTCGTTTCCGAAGCCGAGATGCTGAAGCGGATGGAGCCGCTGCCGACGCCGAAAAAGCCGTAAGCACATCACGAGATCCGCCACCTTCCCGCACACGATCCGAAAACCCAGCACACCATGATTCGCACATTCATCATCGCCGCACTGCTCGCCACCGGCTCGCTCCACGGGGCCATCAAGAAGGCTCCGGATTCCAAGCCCGACCCGACGCCGGCCCCCGATGCGAAACCGCAGGCAGCTCCCAAGCCGGCTGAGAAACCTAATGCTTCGGAAAAAGGCGCAGCCGATCTGATCGACGAACTCCGCAAGCGCGCGGAGGACAACGGCGGGATGCTGAAGATGGAGGCGAAGGCGCTGCTGTCGCTTCTGCGTGGCGTGCTCGAAAAACAGGGCGTGCCCGCGGATGAACTGAAGAAGGCGGAGCTGCCCGAGCTGCTGCGGCTGATGAAGGAGAAGAATCCCGATGCGTTCAAGGGACTCGGACTCGGAGGCCCGCCCGGCTTTGACAAGGCGACGGACAAAAAGCTGACGGATCATTTCAACCAACTGCTCGAAGGACACCGGCCCGGATCGCTCGGCGCGGCGCACGCG
>JANXZI010000164.1 GCA_025355595.1 Spartobacteria bacterium | reverse complement strand
CGCGCAGCAGCCGACAAGATGGACGGGGATGATGGCCTTTGCGCCGGGATTGCTCTTCAGCGCGTCTTCGAGCGCGGCGGGCGAGATGTTGTAGGTCGCAGGATCAATGTCCACGAAGACGGGCCGCGCGCCGAGGCGGCTCACGCAGCCTGCGGTCGCAAAAAATGTGTACGGCGTCGTGAGCACGACATCGCCCGGCCCGATGCCGAGCGCCATGAGCAGGACGAGTTGCGCATCGGTTCCCGACGACACGCCGATGCAGTGCCGCGCTCCGCAATACGCCGCGACCGCCTTTTCAAAGGCCTCGGTCTTCGGCCCGAGCACGAGCGCCTGACTGTCGCACACGGCCTCGATTTCGGCCATGAGGCGAGCCTTGAGCGGTGCATACTGCGCGCGGAGATCGAGAAGTGGAACCTGCATTCACGCACCATGCGGAACACGCCGCGCGCGCGTCGAGGCGGTTTTCTTCGCGCCGGAAAAGTGCCGCGCTACGAGAGCGTGATGCTGCGCCCCGCCTCCAGCTCGAAGTCCGCGACGAACTGCTCGGTGACATTCGGCGAGATCACGTCGGCGAGGAACTTGATGAAGATCGAATCCTCCTTCACGAGCTTCAGCCGTTCGAGGTTGTCCACATCGATCGCAAAGAAGAAGTGCCACGACGATTTCGCGTCCACATTTTTCCCCGAACGGACGCCAGCGACCTCCGGGATTTTCACGAGGCTCATGCGCGCGGCGAGCATCATCTGGTCGAGCTTCGCCTCATCCACATGGGGCTGCACCTGGAACAATGCGACGTGATGGATCATGGGGCAGCGGAAAGTTAAGAGTTGAAAGTTGAAGGATGAGAGGAAAAAGGCGGCGCTGTGCTTGGAGTGCGGATCGTGCTGCAACTTTCACCCGCAGACTGAGAATCGGGTCCCGATGCCGAGGCCGGATCCCCGCCTCTCAACCCTCAACATTCAACTCAAACGCGTCAGCCTTTCTTCCAGTCGAGCACGCCCTTCCGGATGGCATAGACGTAGCCGACCGTGACGAGTGAGAGGAAGCCGGCCATGCTCCAGAAAATCGTCGTGCCGTGCGTCTTCAGCATCGCGGTGAAATTCACGGCCCACGGATACAGGAACACCACCTCGATATCGAAGAGGATGAACAGCATCGCCACGAGGTAGAATTTCACCGAGAAGCGCGGCTGCGCCTCGCCCTGCGGCAACATGCCGCACTCGTAGGCCGAGTCCTTCATCGGCGTGCGCTTCGCGGATCTGCCGAGGAGGACGCTGATCAAAAGTGCGGAGATGCCGAAGCCGAGAACGATCCCGACTTGGATGAGGATGGGCAGAAAATCCTTCACGTGGCCTTAGACGGCGGGCGTTACGTTTGTCTCGAGCGTGGCGAGCTGCTTCGGCAAGCCCTTGTAGTTTTTCTTGCCGTCCTTGCCGACGGTGATTTTCACCATGCCGCGGCCAACCAGGCTCTGAAGTTTTTCGTAGGAACGCAGGCGCAGCATCTCCTCGCCGCCGCTGGCAGCGTTGCGCGCCTTCAGGTTTTCATGCACCACGTCGAAAAGATCCTTGAACTCGTAAGACGTTTTTCCTGACAGCACGGCGGCGAGTTCTTCTGTCACCAAGTCGGGGAGACGACGGCTGAACGCAGGCTTTTTCGTGATAGACATAAGTTGTGCATACTAGCACAAAACAGTCGGTAAACGAGGGAAATTTTCGGGGCCTTCGGGCGCTGGCATATTTGACTGGCTGGCGGATTTTTGAACGACGCGCAAAAAACTTCCCGATCACCTCACGGCTCCTCGATGCGCCCGGCAGCCTTCAGGCCGCGTTCGCTGAGTTCGAAGACCTCCAGGCTCACCTTCGCGGCCGGGCTTCTCCACGCCTCCAGGATCATCGGCGCGTATTCGGAAATGTCCGCCGCCTGCGCCGGGAAGATGAGCACGGTCTGGCGGTTTGGGATCACCAGCATCACTTTCGGCCCGAAGACGCCGTCGAACTGCTTCCAAAATTCCGGCGCGAAGACCGTCACGCACACGGGAAATTTCTCCGAACGCAGCACCGCATACTCCACGACGTTCTTGGAATTCCGCACCCACTCCACTTTCACATGCCGCAGCCACTCGGAGGCGACGTGCGCCGTCACCTTGCGCACGCCCTCCTCGTTCAGCCCCGCCGCCGCCCACGCGCCGACGGTCGGAAATTCCACGCCCGTCTCCCCGAGCCGCGCCGGCGCGAGCACCGTATTCTTTGCACCGCTGAATGGAAACGAAACCTCGTGCTGCATGAAGCGCGGCGAGGGCAGGAAAAACCACTCGTTCGCGAGACAGGCGCCGGCGTGCAGCAGCGCCGCGAGCAGGAGCAGCACGCGAATCCCTTCCCGAATCCGCCGCACCGTGCTACCGCTCCGCGCATGATCACGCACCTCTCCGGCACGCTCACCGAAGCGCTCCCCACGCATGTCGTCCTCGATGTCGGCGGCGTCGGATATCATGTGCTCATTCCACTTTCGAGCTACGACAAGCTCCCGCTCACCGGCGCGCAACTCAAAATCCTCACGCACCTCGCCATCCGCGAGGACGCGCATGTGCTCTACGGCTTCATGACCGCCGCCGAGCGCGACCTTTTCCGCCTGCTCGTGAACCACGTCAGCGGCATCGGCCCAAAGACCGCGCTCGACGTGCTCAGCGGCACGAGCGTGTCGAATTTCAAGGCGTGCGTCGTGGCCGGCGACGTGGCCGCGCTTTCGCGGACAAAAGGCATCGGGAAAAAAACCGCCGAGCGAATCGTGGTGGAACTGAAGGACAAGGTGGGCATCGCCGCCGCATGGGAAGCCGCGAGCGGCGCACACGCGCCATCGCCCGAGGAAACAAAGATCAACGACGCAGTGCTCGCGCTCATCGCCCTCGGCTACAAACAGGTGGACGCGCACAAAGCCGTGAAGCAGGCCGTAGCGAAATCGCCGGACGCAGCCGTGGAGTCGCTCGTCACGGCGGGGCTGAAGCTGCTGCTGTAGGCGCAAGCGGAAGCTTGCGATGCGATCTCCTCCGTCGGCACCACCACGTCGCGGGCTGCCGCCAGCGCCTACGCCGTCAGCACCTCGCTCAGCCCGCGCCACAGCGCATCCACCGCCTGCGTGAGCTGCTCCTCGCTCACACAGTACGGCGGCATGAGCACCAGCACATCTCCGACGCAGCGCGTGATCAATCCATGCGCGCGTGCCGCCTCGCTCACGCGAAAACCGATGCGCTTCTCAACCGGAAACCGTTGCCGCGTCGCAAAGTCCTCCACGATTTCCACCGCGCAGATCATCCCCTCGCAGCGCACATCGCCCACCTTCGGATGCTCCCAAAACCGCTGCGCCAGCGCGCGCAGTTTCTCGCCGCGCGCCTGCACATGCGCCATCGGATGCACCGTCTCCAGCAGCCGCAGGCTCGCGAGCGCAGCGGCACAGCCGAGCTGATTCCCGCTGTAGCTGTGCCCGTGGAAAAACGTGCGCCACTCCGAATGCTCGCCGTCGAACGCCGCAAAAATCTCCGCGCTCGCGACCGTCGCCGCCAGCGGCAGATACCCGCCAGTGATTCCTTTTCCGAGCGCGAGCACATCCGGTATCACGCCCTCGTGCTGACATGCAAACATCGCCCCCGTCCGGCCAAAACCCGTCATCACTTCATCCAGCATCAGCCACACCCCGCGCTCGCGGCACAGCGCGGCGACGCGCGCGAGGTAGCCGTGCGCGTGCATCGTCATCCCCGCTGCGCCCTGCACGCCCGGCTCCATCACAAATGCGCTCGCCGAATCGCCGAGTTCCTCCAGCGCCTTCTTCGCCTCGCCCACGCATTCCCACTCACACTTGCGCGTCGCGCGCGCATCGCTCCCGCGCTCGGGCACCGCGCGATTAAACGGACACCGGTAGCACGCCGGCGACATCACCTCGCGGCTCCCAAACATCAGCCCGCGATACGTCCCGTGAAACAGCGCACTGTGCCCCACGCTCATCGCGCCCACCGTGTCGCCGTGGTAGCCGCTCGCGAGCGAAACAAACGTCGTCCGCGAAGCGTCGGGCATTGGATGTTGGATGTTGGATGTTGGACGTTGGATGTTCTGCCTCCTTGCCTGATGGATCATCTTCAGCCCCGCCTCCACCGCCGTGGATCCGTCGTCGGAAAAAAACACGCGCCAACCTTCCAGCGCATCGTCCTGCGTGATCGCGCGCAGCAGTTCGAACGCAAACTGCGGCGCGACATCATTCGTCAACCCGAGGAACGACGTGTGCGCCACGCGCCCGAGTTGCTCGCGGATCGCCTCATCAATTTCCGGTCGCCGGTGCCCGTGCAGATTCGTCCAGATGGACGAATTCCCGTCGAGATACTCGCGACCGTCCGCATCGCGCAGCACCGCGCCCTCAGCCTCCACGATTACCAGCGGCGTGCCCGCATTCCACCCGCGCATCTGCGTGAACGGATGCCACACATGTCGCTTGTCGAGTTCGGCCGGATCCATCGCCGCACGATGCACGCGCGACGCATCGCGAGGCAAGCACAGCGCCCAAACGCAGGCGGAGCGCCGCCGCAGTGGAGCGCCGCGCGTCCCCGCCGGCCACCTCGCTCCCGCGCAGCGCCATTCCTTCTTCCGCGCGCCAAGCGTGTCACAAACCCCGTCATCGAAGTGCAGCTCCGCCGGTATTGATGTGGCCGCCGGGACGGACCGCGCTCCATTCGGACAGCGCTCCATCGCGCGCGCTTGTGCCGCACGCGCACTTCCGCTACGCAGCGCCCGATGGCCGAACCGACCCCACCCACCGACGCAGCGGATCGCCGTCCGCTAAAGTCGCGTTCGTATGCGTGGGTGCGGCGGTTTGCGGCGGCGCTCGTGCGGGCGAAAATCACGCCAAACGGCATTTCGATCTTCGGCGTACTGCTCGCGGCCATCGGCTTTGCGATCCTGTGGACGGTCTCGCGCGGCTGGCTCCCGCCGTCGCTCGGCCTGCTGCTCGCCGCCGTGTGCGTGCAAGGCCGGCTCATGTGCAACATGATGGACGGTCTCGTCGCCGTCGAAGGCGGCTTGAAATCGAAAGGCGGCGATCTCTTCAACGAAATCCCCGATCGCATCGAGGACGCACTGTTCCTCGCCGGCGCAGGCATCGCGTGCGGACACCTCGCGCTCGGTCTCGTCGCATCGGTGCTCGCAGTCTTCACCGCATACGTGCGCGCATTCGGCGCATCGCTCGGCCAGGGACAGGACTTCTGCGGCCCGCTCGCAAAGCCGCAGCGCATGTTTTTCCTCACCGCGGGACTGCTCGCCTCAGCGATCGGCGCGCTGTGCAATTTCACCGGCAACATCCTCGCGTGGACGCTCGCCTTCATCGCCGCGGGCACCGCGGCGACTGCCGTGCGACGCATCATCCGCTGCTACGCTCGCTCGTCATGACCGCCTCGCTCCTCGCCTGGGCCGCCCGCATCCTCACCGGCGTACGCGCACGCTGGCAGGGCTGCGCGCCCGTCGCGGAGCAGCGCGTGTATTTTGCAAACCACACCAGCAACCTCGACTTCGTCGTGCTGTGGGCCTCGCTGCCCGGCGATCTGCGGCGCATCACGCGACCCATCGCCGCGCGCGATTATTGGAAAGGCGGCCTCCGCGAATGGCTCGCGAGCCGTGTCTTCCGCGCGGTGCTCATTGAGCGCCGCGCCGTCACGCGCGAGAGCAATCCGCTCACGCCGATGCTCGACACACTGCGCGGCGGCGAGTCGCTCATCATTTTCCCCGAAGGCACGCGCAATCCCGACGGCGAGGTGAATCCATTCCGGCCCGGACTTTTTCACATCGCCAGGGCGCTCCCCGAAATCGCGCTCGTGCCGGTCTTCATCGAAAACCTCAACCGCGTCCTGCCGAAAGGCGAAATCCTCCCGGTGCCGATGCTCTGCTCGGTCACCTTCGGCGAACCGCTCCGCCTCGCACAGGGCGAGATGAAGCCGGATTTTCTCACCCGCGCCCGCGACGCGATGCTGGCGCTGCGCCCAAAATGAACCTCGACCGCCAGACCCTCTTCCTCCTCGGCGGCGTGCTCGCGCTGCTCATCGTCGCGAGCATCATCGGCGCGGTCCTGAAAGCGCGCGTGAAGGGCGAGAGCGCACGCCGTGTCGTGGACAATCTCAACGCGCGCACCCGCGCATGGTGGGTGATGTGCATCGTCTTCGGCGGCGCGCTCGCGCTCGGACGCACGGCGCTCGTCGTCATGTTTT
>JANXZI010000139.1 GCA_025355595.1 Spartobacteria bacterium | reverse complement strand
AAGGGATGGAAGAACCGTTCTGCCGTCCCTTGCGGGACTTGTCGCCTTTTTTCTGGCCCTTTTCCCAGTGCTGAAGCACTGGGCTATTTTCGGAACCTTCCACTTGCCGTCCATTGTCAAGCAACCGGATAAGCAGGGAAGGTTTGACGTTGATCCCGCCGAAGGCGCGGTGCGATGCAGGCCTTTTGGTTCGGAAACCGAAAGGCCGCTGCGCGGGGCTCAACGTCAAACTTCAAACTCGGACACTACCGATAGCGAAATCTTATGTTAAAACAAGAAGCAGGCTGCCCCGGTAAGGACAGCCTGCCACCTTATTTGCAATTTTGTCCCTTGGAGGGAAACAGACGGGTTAGCGACGGACCCGATGAACGATCACGCGCTGTGCGATGTAGCGGTCGCCGTCGCGGACATAACTGACCGTGACCGGCACTCCGGACTTCACGATTTCCACCGAAACCGGCGCGCCATCCTCATCCACATATTGCGTGGTCTTCGTATAGCTGTAGGTCACCGGCCTCTCACTCGCCGGGGATGTTGTGACGAACTCACCGTTCGCGAACGAGCTGATCGTTCCATCCGCGTTGGTCGTCGTGGTCGTGGTGGTGGTCTTCGAGATCGAAGGGTCCACGGGAGGAAACGGTTTTCCACGTTCAGCGGCGCGCCGCGCCGCGCGCTCGGGGTGCTCAGCCGCCTCGCGGAGCGCCTTTGCCTCTGCCTTCGTGGGCACACGCCCGGGTTCCGTGACTGTCGTGGTCGTCTTGCGAACGACGACGCGATCCGCCACCATCTGATCGCCTTGTCGCACGTAATGCACAGTCACCGGCGCGCCCGGCTTGATCGTCTCACGCTCAATCACCCGGCCTGACTCGTCCACATACTGGATCGTCTTGCCGTAGGAGTAAGTCAGCGGCGCAGGCGCGGCCTCGGATCGGATGATGAAAGACTTTGGCTCGAAGGAAGTGATGGTTCCGTCCGCAGTCACGGTCTTCGTCTGGGTGACGACAGTCTCGGCGCTGAGGGTGGCGCAGATCGCACAGACGATGGCGCTGGCTAGGATTGCGGTGTGTTTTTTGAGGGATGCAATTTTCATGAGTTGGTTTGTTTGTGGTTGATTGGGTTTGGACTGGACATCCGCGATGGCCGGGGCACACACACTTCGCACTCACGGATCAGGCCGGTCGTATCGTTTCTTTGTCGTCCGGATACGGCCAGACTTGCATTACCGCCGATTGATCTTTTTATGAAACACATCCCCGCGTTGTTCCCGGTCCTCGCAGTCCTCGCATTCGCCTCCTGCGCACACCACCGTCCCACGCCGCAGACAACCGAGACCAGGACCACCACGGGCTACACCAAGTAGGGCAGTCCCATTCTTTCCGACTATGAGCAACAAATCACCGAAACCGGCCAGCAAGACTTCACCCGTGAAACCCGACGAGGATCTGATCCCGTCTGCAAACGCAAATCCCAAGGGGCACAAGGTCGCGTCCAAGAGCGTCAAAGTGACAAGGCACAAAGCCCCTGAGAGGCGGAACGAAAACAAAGTGCGCGGACGGTAAGACTTTTCCGTCGCGGAATGGGCACACGGGAAGAAAGCCGCGCTGAAGTTGCTCGTTGTCGTGAGCCTCGCCCAACACACTGACGGTCGGGTTTCAACCTGAAGGGTCGGCGGAAATCCGCCGGTGGAAAAGCGAGGTCACCGGCCATGGCGAATGCGCCCCGGAAGGCTCCAATTGTTAAATCCTGCTCTCGCAGTCGCCGCAGGCGTGTGTCTCCTGATCGGGAAATGACCCCGGCGGAAGTGCGGGCGTGAAGTCCAAATGTTTTTCCCTGTTTTCAAAAAAAACGATACACGCAAGCAGGCTATTCGCTGCGAATCGGGGGCCATGAAAACAACCCTCGCACTGATCGCCCTTGCGCTTCTCGTCGTCGTTCAATCGGGCTGCACCTCCCGCGTCGGCGCTTCCGTCGGACATGGAAATCACAGCCATGGCGTAGCGCTCAAAGGGAGCACGGAAGACGGCGTCTCGGGCCGCGTCCGCACATACTAGACTCGGCATCCATCTCGAGTAGTGGGATGACTTTGCCCACATCGCGTCAGGCAAGCCCTGAACGCGGTCCCGCGCCGGAAAGCCGGCGCAATCCCGGGCGGCGCGCACTCTCACGAATCTGCGTCGCTCTTTGCTTTCCGTTTTTTCATCGGGAGGTATGCTCCCGTTCTTGATGACTCCATTGCTGGCCGGGTTCGGTGCGTTGCCGCTGCTGATCGGCGGGAGTCGCGTGCTCAGGAATCGGAACCACGCGGAGGCGCAGGCATGAACGGGCGGCTTCCGACGATCGTGGTGATTGATGACGAGCGCACCGTGCAGGCGACACTGTCCGCGGTGTTGCAGCGGAACAAGTTTGCGGTCGAAATCGCGCCGAACGCCGCGCAGGGACGCAGGAAAGTTTTGGAATTGAAACCCGATCTCGTGCTGCTCGATCTCGGGCTGCCAGATGCCGACGGTCTGGAGGTTCTCAAGGACATCAAGGCCGAGCAGCCGGGGCTGCCGGTGATCATCCTGACGGCGCACGATTCGCTCGCGAATGCGATCGATGCGATCAAGCTCGGCGCGTTTCATTTTCTGTCGAAGCCGTACGCGGTCGAGGAACTCGTGAGCCTCTGCCGCCGCGCGCTGGAGCAGCAGGCGCTCGTCGCACACACGGTGGTGCTGGAAAAGGAAAAGGCGCAGCTTCAGATCCGGCTGAACGCGGCGGAGGAGCAGCTCGCGCCCGTGACGATCAGCAAGCAGATGCGCGACCTGGAGCAGCTCATCGCACGGGTCGCGCCGAGCGACGCGAATGTGCTTCTCACCGGCGAGAGCGGCGTGGGCAAGGAGGTCATCGCACGGCGGATCCACGAGCAGAGCACTCGCGCGGGTGCGACGATGGTGAAGCTGAATTGCGGCGCCTTTCCCGCGAACATGATCGAGGGCGAGCTGTTCGGCTACGCGAAGGGCGCATTCACCGGCGCGGTCGCGGCCTTTCCTGGGATGGTCGCGGAGGCGGATGGCGGCACGCTTTTTCTGGATGAGGTGACGGAGATGCCGATCGAATTGCAGACGCGCTTTCTGCGCGTGCTGCAGGATCGCGAATACCGCCCGCTGGGCACGACGAAGAATCTTCCGGTGAATTTCCGCCTCATCGCCGCGTGCAACCGCCCGCCTGCGGTCGCGGTGCAGGAGGGACGGCTGCGCCAGGATCTGTATTTCCGGCTGAAGACTTTCGAGATGGAAGTGCCGCCGCTGCGCGAACGGCGCGAGGACATCGCGAAGCTCACGGATACGTTTCTGCGCCGCTTTGCGCAGCAGCTCGGGAAGACTGCGCCGAAACTCGAACCCGAGGTGCTGGAGCTGCTGCGCGCCTACCCGTGGCCGGGCAATGTGCGTGAATTGCAAAACGCCATCGAGCACTCGCTGGTGCTGTGCGATGAGCCCGTGCTCCGCGCGCGGCATCTGCCGCGGGAAATCCAGACGCCGGATCTCGCGCCGTCGCCGACGATCCGAAAGGGAACGTCAGGGTCCTTCGTGGATGCGGAGCGCGAGACGCTCATCGAGGCCTTGCGCAAGGCGGATGGAAACAAGGCGAAGGCCGCGCGGCTGCTCGGCATCCACCGCGCGACGATCTACGCGAAGATCCGGCAGTTCGGATTGTCCGTTTAGAGCATCTGATGGCGCCTCGCGCAAAAGGCTGACGGTCGGATTTCAAGCACTTCCGGTGAGCGGGTGCTCACAGCAGGCTTGTGTCGTCGCGCTTTTCGAGCCGCATGATCTGCTTCTTCACGACTTCGACGTTTTTCGTGATTTCGAAAAGCGCCCTCACGATTTCGCCTTTCGTCGCGTCGTCGCCGAGGGCGTTGAGCAGCGGGTGCATCTTCGTCACGGCGGCGGATGCGGTGTTGGCGTGGTCGCGGATTTCTTTGCTGGCGGTGGCTCGGTCCATGCGGCGCATCGTGGGGAGGAAATGTGCGGCGGCAAGCCTTGAGCGCGAGGGCTGCTGCATGGCTTCAACATCTAACATCAAACTTTTGACGCTTAACTTCTAACGTTGAGCGGCCAGCGACACGAGGGGATCGGATTTCGCGGCGGGGGATCTTAAAAGTTAGGAGTTAGGTGTTAGGAGTTAGGTGTTAAAAGTTGGATGTCGATCCCGCTGGACGCATCGCCACCGCTCTGGATTTTCAAAACTGTGAGTCAGAGGGCATTTCAGCGACTGCCCTGAAGCCTTGAGCGCGCGTCCGTCACCGCGTAGTGTCGGAAAAAATGCGAGTCATCATCACGTGCGGGCCGAGCTATGAGCCGATTGACGGCGTGCGGCGGCTCACGAATTTTTCCACCGGCGAACTCGGCCTGCTGCTCGCGGCGGAACTCTCGCGCGCAGGTCACGATGCCGTGTGCCTGAAAGGCGACGGCGCGGTGTCGCGCGTGGATCCGGGCGTTGCGCGAGTGATCAGTTTTTCGACGAATGCGGACCTGCTCGCGCGGCTGCACGACATCGGCGCAGGTGGCGCGGATGCGGTTTTTCACGCGGCAGCGCTGTGCGACTATGAGGTGAAGGATGTGCGCGACGGCGACGGTTCGCCGGTGACGGCAAAAAAAATCCCGACGCTCGCAGGCGAAGTGACGCTCACGCTCCGGCCCGCGCTGAAGCTGCTGCCCTCGCTGCGCGCGATTTTTCCCGCCTCGAAAATCGTGGGCTGGAAATACGAGCTGAATGGCACGCACGAAGACGCGGAGGCGAGGGCGCGCGAGCAGATTTCCGCGAACGGCACGCAGGCCTGCGTGGTGAATGGCGCGGCGTGGGGCGCGGGCTTCGGCTTCATCGAGCCGGGACGCGAAGTGATCCGTCCCGCGGGAAAGCCGGCGCTCTGCGCATTTCTCGCGGAGTGGCTCCGCGCGTGGAAATAAGAACACAACTTTTCGCGGTTTGCGGGTTGTATCGCCGATGAATCGTCAAAAAATATTGGTCAGTGCGACCGTGCTCGTCGCCTTGTTTTCGCTCGTGTACTGGATCTGGTCGGGCTGGGGGCTCATCACCGTGGATGTGAAGGGCAAGCCGCTGGCCGAGGTGATCCGGAGCATCGAGAAGCAGGGCGGCATCGTGCTGAAGACGAATATGGACTTGACGAAGCCGGTGACGATGTCCGTCCACAAGCGGCCGCTCACCGACGCTCTGGAGGCGCTCGCCGGCTCGACGGAATCGCGCTGGAGGCTGGGATATTTCTTCGGGCCGGATGCCGCGACGCTGAAGGGCGCGTATGAATCCATCGCGAGAGGGAAGCGGCCCGAGGGATGGAAGAGTTTCGAGGTGCCGCTCATGGGTGAGACTGCCTTCGCCGGCGAACGGGGCGCACCCCCAGACCCGCGGCGCGACCAGTGGAATGTGAAGGCGCCTGCGGAGAAAACGCTGCAGGGATTCATGCAGGCGGCGGCGGCCGGCGTGTCGGCGTCGTTTACGTGCCCGGAGACGTTCAATCCCGTCGTGGCGAAGGTTCCGTCGAGCGGTCAGATCCGGAAGCTTGCGCCGCAGGTCGCGAAGGCCGCGGGTGCGAAATGGGAGGAAGTTTTCCTGCTCATGGGCCGTCCTCCGGCGCCTCCCGGCTCGCAAGTCGCGGATGCGGGCCGCGATGACGATGACTTTGGCTTCAGCGGTTTCGGTGGCGGCGGAGGGCCGCCGCGCGGACGTGGCGGTTCCGGCGATGGCCGCCGGCCGGATTTCACGCTCATGCGCGAACGCCAGCTTGCGGAGATTGCGAAGCTGCCCGCGGGCGAGCAGGCCGCGGCGAAGGAGGAGTTTGAAGAGCGGGAGAAATTTTTCGCCTCGCTCAAGGATCTGACCGATGATGAGCGCCGGGCAAAATTTGCGGAGATGGCGAACAGCCCTGCAAATCAGGATCGCATGGCGGACAGGCAGATCAAAGGCAGCGAGCGGAGATCCCCAGAGCAGCGGGTCGCAAAATACCAAAATTACGTGGCGACGAAGCAGGCGGCCACCAGCGCGAAGAACGCGAAATGATGGGCGGCGTTTTTCCCCGATCCCGCGGCTTCACGCTCATCGAGCTGCTGTGCGTGATCTCCATCATCGCGATACTTGCCGGGATGATTCTCTCCTCGCTGGGAAGCATCAACGAGAAGGGCGACGCCTTGAAATGCACGCAGAACCTGCGGAGCATCGGGGCGGCGGTCCAGCTCTACGTCGGAGCGCACGACAACGAATTCCCCGAGGTGCAGACCGATCCGAACAACCCGACTTACCCGCCGCCCTCCGAGGCCAAGGGGATGCTGGAGACGTTCGCGCCATTCGGCCTCGTGCAGGATTCCGTGAAATGCCCGGCGGACGTGCGGAACAAGAAATTCAACTACTTCGTGAAATACGGCACGAGCTACGAGTGGGCACCCTACGTGGACGATGAGCTTCAGACCGCGCCGCAGATTTTCACCCGCCGCGGGCAGCTCACGATGCCGCTGTCGAGAATCATCGTGTGCTTCGACGTCGAGCGCGTGCATGGCATCCATGGCGATTTTCCGAGCAAGAAAAACTATCTCTACGCCGACGGCCATATCCGGGATTACACGTCCTCGGCCCCGCGCGCGAAGCCGAAGAATTAGCCGCTGGAAATCGCACTTCCCGTACGCCATATTTTTCCCTCCGCCGGGCGCTCCGCACTGACTAACAAGCGCCCCCCACCCGGATAATTCAGAACACCATGGACATTTTCATCATCCGCGAAGGCCGGCAGGCCGGGCCATTCAGCGAAGACGCCGTGAAGGCATTTCTCACCGAGGGCACTGCGCGCCCGGCGGACTTGGGCTGGATCAAGGGCATGGCCGAGTGGCGGTCGCTGGGCGAAGTGCTGAAGCTGCGCGCCGACGAAAAAAAGGGCTCCGCGACGACGCCGCCCGCAGCCTCGAACGGCGCGAACGGCACGCACGAAGTCCATGTCCCCGCGACGGACAAGCAGAAGGCGTTTCTGAAATATCTCGGCGCGGAATTTGGCGAGAACCTCACGAAGCAGCGCGCCGCGCTCGCCGTGAGCGACGCGCTGGAGACGCCGAAGCTCCAGCCGCGCATCCGCAAATGGCACGATGAAAAGCTGCGCCTGCACGCGGGAATTTTTCAGGACGAACTCGACTACCGCCGCGCGAACCGCACGAACCGCTACCTCGAGCGCATCCAGACCGAGGGCGCGGACGTGCTGAAGGACGTGACAAAGGCGCATGTGCAGGTGCTCGTGGAGTCGCTCGACAAAAAGAGCCCGGGCTGGGAATCCGATCGGGAATCCGCGCTGTGGGATTTCCTCCTGCCCGCCCTTGGCAGTCATTTTCCCCAGCTCGTGCAGCCCGCGCACAAGGCCACGCTGAAAGTCGGCGGCTCGCGAGTCGCCCGGGCTGCGACGCGCGGGATGTCGGCCACCGCGGGCGTCGTGCCGCCACCGCGCCAGACCGGCACCGTCGGCGCGATGCTGCGCGGCGTCATCCTCGGCGTGATTGCCCTCGGCGGCATCCTCGTCGGGCATCACTATTGGCAGAAGTCGCGCAGCCAGGGTGAGCTTGCACCCGCGCCTTCGCCGCAGAAAAAGGACGGGCCATCCACCGAATCCGCACCGGTCTCCACGAAAGCGCCAAAGCCCAACGATCCCTCACCGGAGGCGCCGGGAAAACTGATCGCGGCAAACAAGGAGCCCGGTGGAATCCCGGAAAAATCCGAAGTGCCCGGACTGCCGGCATTGCCCGTGCAGGATCCCGCTCCCGCACCGCCAGTGTCCGCCGACCCGCCTGCGCCCGCTCCGGCGATGAACGCCGAAAAGCCCGTGCCGCCCGCACCCGCCGACGAGAAGCCCGCGGTCCCGCCGCCGCCGCCGGATACGCCCGCCGCGCTTCCGCCGGTCACGCCTCCGGCCGCCCCGGTACCGCGCACTGCGGTCACGCTCACGCAGGGCATCGGCGTCATGCTCTCGAATGGCCAGGTCGCGCTGCCCACCGGCACCGTCCTGCGCTACCTCGCCACCGAGGGCGCAAATGTCCGCGTGTCCTGGAACAACAACGTCTTCTTCGTCCCCGCAGCCGCGACGAATGTGAACGAGCCCGTCCCCGCGCCCGCCGAGCCGCCGGCACCTGCGACGCCCGCCGTGGGCATGCAGCCTGCCGTTCCGCCTGCGCCCGGCCTGCCCGCGGCCCCAGCCACTGCTCCGGCGAAGCCGAAAAAGCCCGCGGACGACCTGTAGTGCCGCGTCACGCGTGAAGTGATGGTTTGGCATTCGAGTCCGGCGGCTTGTGACTGGTGAGTAGTGACTGGTCTTCCGGTCTTCACAAGGCCATCGGGGCCGCGCACCAGTCACTTCTCACCAGTCACCAGTCACACCTTCCGCACGTTTCGATGACCCCTCCGGACACGCAGAAAAGACGGGGTAATCCTGCGGAACCGCTGGCTTATGGTTGTGTGCGTCAAGTTCAGCAAATAGGGCGGGTCCGGCGGAAGGAAGCCGGGATGTGTGGATGATGGTTCAGGTTGTTGGTTCAAGGGGGACGCTCAGGCGGCAAGCGGGAGGCGGGATTTGTGAAGTTCTGCCAGGGGTTGCATGCCGAAATAGCGGGCTCCATCGAGCCATTCCTCGTGCTGCTCTGCGGCCAGTGCGCGGACGAGGCGCAGGCAGGTTGCGTCGTTGGGGATTCGAGCGGAGCGA
>JANXZI010000107.1 GCA_025355595.1 Spartobacteria bacterium | reverse complement strand
GCTGCCCGCTCTCCTTCAGCGCGGTCATCACCTTGCCGACGCCTTCATCCAGCGCCTCCACACATTCGTTCACCTGATGGATATAGTTCTGGTAAGTCCCTTTCTTCTTCCCGCTCTCATCCCCGAAACTCTCGCCGCTCTTGCCTGCGACGATCTCGCCGCTCGGCCCGCGCGACCACGCCTGCGTCTTGTTGAGATAGTCCGGCTTGCCTTCGCGCGGCGGAAAGATGTCGGCGGGCACGCGCACCTCGTCGCCTTTGTGCATTCCCTTGTGCCGTGCCGCCGGCGTGGTGGGGCCGTGAATCGCGCCATAGCAGAGCCAGAGATACCACGGCTTCGACGGATCGCGGTGTTCGCCCTTGATGAATTCGCTCGCCCACTGGGAATAGTTATCCGTCGAGTAGCCCCCGGTCATGCGCTCCTCGCCATTGAAGGAAAGAAGCTGCTGGTCGTAATAGTGCCCCGCATTCTCCGGATGCAGCGGACGGTTCCACACGATCTGCCAGTCCCAGTCGCGCCCCGTGCCCGCATCAATGCCCGTGTGCCATTTCCCGATGTGGGCCGTCGTGTAGCCGTGCTCGCGAAAGGTCTTCGGCCAAAACGGAGCCTGCTGCGGGTCATAAGCGCTCGCGGGATATTTCCCCGCCATGCGCATGGACTCGACCCCATGCGGCCAGTGCCCCGTGAGCATCGAGGCGCGCGAAGGCATGCACCACGCGCCGAGGAAAGCACCGTGAAAGCGCACACCGCTCGCCGCAAGCTTGTCAATGTTCGGCGTCTTCACCCCCGGCAGCGCCTCGGGATAGCACGAGAGCGTCTTGTAGGACTGGTCATCGGCAAAGATGAGCAAGATGTTCGGCTGCTTCGGCTTTTCCGCAGCCGCGGCCTTGGTAAAATCGGATGCGAGAAATACGGCGGCGAGGATGGGGATGAGACGGGTCATGGGCGGCTTTGACCCTGGGGTAATCATCACGGAATGAAATCGCTTGGTTTCACACGCGCATTTTCACGCGCTGAGCGCAGCGAAGAGGTGCTGCATCTCGGCGTCCACCTCGGACGGACTGGCGACGGTCTCGGTTATTTCCGCACGGACAAGTTCGCGGTAGCGCGTACGCAGGCGGTGGATCGCTGTGCGCACCGCACCTTCCTTGATGTCGAGACGGGCGGCGATTTCGGCGTACGGAACTTTCCCGCCGGTGAGCGCGGACTTGAGTTCGTCGAAGACATTCTCCTTTCCCTCGCGGATGAATTCCCCGCGCAGGCGCTTCAGCACTTCATCGAGCAACGCGAGCGCCCACCGGCGCTCGTAGATCTTTTCGGCGGACGATTCGTCCGCGGGCTCAAGCTGGTAGCGCGTCTCGGCGGATTCGGCGTCGAGCGAGATCGGCTGCACGCCACCGCCGCGCTTTTGCGCACGCGCGCGATCCCATGCGTCGGAGAGGAAATGCTTCAGCGCGCCGAGCAGGAAGGATCGGAAGCGGCCCTTCGCCGGGTCCGCGTCGCCGAGGAAATTGCACGCGAGCAGCCGCGCGAAAAATTCCTGCGTGAGATCCTGCGCATCGTGCGGCGAGTGTCCCTGCCGGCGGACGAAGGCGTAGAGCGGATACCAGTACGCGGTGCAGAGATGCTCCAGAGCCCGATGCGCGCGCTGGGAATCCGCCGCGCCGCCGCCTGCCGCAATGACCATGCTCCAGCGCGTGGCCTCGAAGCGCGCCGCATCCGGTGGCTGCGAGTGGAAGGGATCCGCGGACATGCCGTGCGCATATCACGTGCGCGCGGGCATGTCACCGTCTTCCCTGCTACTTTGGGGTTGGAGCCTGGAGGGGAACAGGACCGACGGGAGCGGCGGGAGCAGGCACGGCCTTCAGTTCGATCGCTCCACCTTGGAAAATCGCGCCGCCGCCGTTGATGATCACATTGCCCTGAATCTGGATGCCGCCCGCAGCGCCGTTGATGATGATGCCGCCGTTCAGATTGCCGCCGTTCAGTCCGGCCTTCTTGTCGGCGGCGTTTCCGGGCGGCGACGCGTTGCGCGGCTGGAAGACGATCTCGGAAAGGGCGGTCGCACTGAAGGTGAGGTTACCGGCGGCTGCGCTGTGGCAGGTGACGCGGCCATCTGCAACTTGCAGCGAGTCCACGGTGACGCTGCCTTTTCCTGCAAGGTGCAGGCGCACGCCTGCTGCGGGCGGTTGCTGCGGGCCTGCAAATTCCGCGACGAGCGCGCGGCTGAGCGGGATGTCGAGCCTGCCCACGTCGCACTGGAGGTGAAGCTCCGTGGCGCTCGCGCTTTCGAGCGTGCCGGAGGTCTCGTCGCCGTTCACGAGCGCGATGATGTCATCCGGCGTCGCTGGCTTTTTCTCCGGCGTGTCCTTCTTCCCGTCGTCGGTTGCGGTCTTGTCGGCTGCCTCACCCTTCTTGCCATCGGCGGGCGCGACGGCCTTGCCCTTGCCGTTCACGACGATGCCGTTGGCCGCGTCGCCTAGCCGGAGCGCGCCGCCATTGAGGATGATTCCGCCCTGCGGCATGGCGTTCGCTCCGCCGCGGGGATTTTTGCGGCCGCCTTTCGGGATTTCGGGTGCGTCGCCGCTCCACGGGCCGACCCACACGTTGGAGATCGTCACGCTGGAATTCATCGGCTGCGGGACGATCGCGATGCCCTTGCCGGGCTTCGGCGATTCCTTGCCTGTCCCCGACTTCAGCCCGAATCCGCCGACGGGGATTCCGTTCACGATCATCACGAGCTTTCCCGTGCGCCGGTCGGCGAGGAAGCGGAACATGCGGCGATTCCCCTCGGAGCCCACCGTCTCGCCAAACTCGATTTGCGTCGGCTGGTTAAAAAACACGCCGCCCTGTTTTCGCGGCGACATGTCGTAGATGTACGCACTGTCCCAGCCGCCCTGAATCATCAGGCCCTGGCGGTTTTCGTCGTGGAAAAGCTGGATCGAGTAGCCGGCCTGCGCCTTGGGCGTGGACATTTCAAAGCTCACCTCGACCTTGTCCGGAAGCGTGTCGAAATTCCGGCCAATGTTCGGGCCATTGTTGTAGCCGTTGCGGCTCGTGTTGCGCGGGAGATTGAATGCGCCGTCGAGGTAACGCCACGGGTTGCGTTTCGCGTTGTCGTCCTTCCCGGGGCGGCGTCCGCCGGACATTTCCACGTTGGTGGTCTTCATCCACGACTGCGGATCGCTCGCGCCGTCCCACACGGGCACCTCGCTGTTCTGGCCAAAGTAAATCGCGCGGACGCCCGTGCGATCGAGCTGGAGATTGTCACCGATGGCCGAGCGCAGACGGATCTGCTGCCGATCGAGGTGGAGCAGTTCGCCGGGGAGCCAGTCGCCATTGCGGAAGCGCACCGCGGCGGTCTGCGTCTTGGGCGCGGGGTTCGCGGACTTGGCGAGGAGCACGCCGGCGAGGCGGTTCACGGTGAACTCGATTGGCTGCGTGCCTTTCACGGGTTTCCACTTCACCTTCTGATCGTGGTTCGCGCCCACGAGCGTGCCGCGCAGCTCGTCGCCATTTCGGAAAATGAGCGTGTCACCGCCCTCGGCGATCGCCTTCTCCGCGGCGGCGAGACGGTGCGGGAATTCGATCACGCGCACGGCGGTGAGCGGCAGCGTGATGTCGCCGCTGAAAGAAGTCCGCACCTTGAGCTGCCCGTCGCGGAAGCCCAGCGCCGTCACGTCGAACTCCCCGCGCTGCGAGAGCCAGACGCGCGCCACCGAGCCCGCGGGCGGATCGGCCGCGGCGGCGCGGTTCAGCCGGATGAAGAGGGGATCCTTGCGCGGGATTTCGGTGCCGGAAAATTTCACCGCGTCCGACGTGATCGCGTCGAGCGTGCCGGCCTGACGCGCGGGAATCACCTTGGGCTTTGCCCCGGGCTCCACGCGCTCGCCATTCACGATCGGCCAGCCGGTGACCGGCGGAGCGCTGATCGCCTGACGCTGGTTCGAGAGCAGATCCTTCGTGCTCTCCTCGCCCTTCGGATCGGGATCCAGGCTGCCGTCCCACGGGCGCACGCGCACCTTCGAGAGCGTCCACACCATGTTCGAACTCCAGTACGTCGGCTGCCAGCTCAGCGAGCCCCCCTTCGCCGGCTCGGCCTGCGGTGCCGTGTCCCAGTCGGCGACCTTCTTGCCGTTCACGAAGACGATGAGCTTCCCGCTCCGCCGATCCTGCAGGATGCGGTAGCGCGTTTCCTTCGGCGCATTTTTTTCCTCCGGCATGTTCGCGCTCAGGTTCTTCATGTTGCTTCCATCGTATGCGTTCGCGCTGATGTTGTTCGCCTGGAAGCGGAGATAGATGGAGCCCTTCGAGTACCCTTGCGCCTGGAGGCCGGGATGCAGCCACAGCGTGAGCCCGTGGATCGCGCTGCCGCCGTCGCTCGCGGAAAATTCGATGTCCAGCCGGTCGCTCAGCGCCTCGAAGCGCCGCGTGAGCGGCATCGCCGCGCGCGCGATGAGCGCGCCGTCCGCGTAGTCCCACGCGCTCGCGCCAGCCGGTCCGCCGGTGTCCCAGCCCGCGAGCCCCATCGGCCCCGTCGGACCCTCGTACGCGTCGGGCGGTGCGGACTTGGAAAGGTGCAGCCACTCGACCTTGCTGCGATCGATTTCAAAGTTCCCCGCGCCCTCGATAGCGAGGCGGAATTTTCCCTCCTGCAAGCCCGAGAGATCGCCCGTGAGCCAGTCGCCGCCGTGGAGTTTCACCGTGGCGTTCGCCTTTTGCGCAGCGACGGCGTCGCCGCCGAACGTGATTCGCTTCACATCCTGCGGAGAAAAAGTGAGCGGCCCGCTCGTGTCCGCGCGCTGCCACACGATGTCGCTTTTTCCAAATGCGGTAAGCTTCCCGTGGAGTTGCGAGCCGTCGGTGAGTTCGAGCACGGAGTCGCCCGCGGGATCGGGCGGCGCAGGCTTCTCGGGCTTCTTCGCGTCGCCGGTCAGGACGACGCGGCCATTCACGATCTGGACGCCCTCCGCCTCGTCGGATGCGCCGTTGTCGAAAATGTCGATGTTCTCGATGATTTCGAGCCGCTCTTCCGCGCCGCTGCGCTGTATGGGGATCGTGAGCACCGCGATCGCCGCGAAAAAGAGCGAACGCCCGGCAGCCGGTGCTGTCCCCTTCATCCTGTCCCAAAGATTATGAAAACGCTGAACCAGGAGCGGTGTAGACCAAGGTGGTTCCTGCGGCCCTCCGCACGAATGCGGGCCATTCACCCGGAGGCCCGCGGGAACCACTTTCATCAGCGTTTCCTTAATCATAATCTTGTTTGTATTCCTTGGACTCGATGTGGCGGAGTGGCCGCGGGGATTAAGATTAGGATTAAGAATAAAATTAGGAGGCTGCGAAACGCCGCGTGCCGCCCTCAGCGCTCATAGATCGGAAGATAGCGGTAGTTCAGCGCGATCGAGAGCAGTGCGAGCGCGGTGCATGTCGCGGGGCCGAGGCCCGCATCCCACGCGCCGTCGTCGTTCTGCATCTCGGTGAGCCGCTTCACCTGCTTCTCGTTCCACACCTGCCACGCCTTGAAGTCGCCTTGGAAAAAGCCCTGCGCCGCATAGTAGTCGTAGTAAAACGGGTAGCCGCCGCCATTGCCGTCGTCGCCGCCCTTCATGGACTTGAGCGCCTTGGCAAACGTCGGCGCCTCTTTCTTCCGCGCATACGCGTAGGCCGCCACGCCGATCGCCGTCGTCGCATTTCCGTGCCCGCCGCTCCGCGGCATGTAGCCGATGCCACCCTCGGGCGACTGGCAGTCGGTGTAAAATTTCAGCGCGTCCTCGATGTTCTTGTCCGGCACCTTCACGCCCGCATTGCGCGCCGCGATGAGCGCGACAAAGCACGCGCCGCTCACCGTCGAGTCCGCATCCTGCGCCTCGGGCGAATAGCGCCAGCCGTGGAATTTGTTCTTGTCCTGCGAGGAGATGAGCAGCTCGACCGCCTTCTTCAGCGCAGGCGCGATGCGGTCATCCGCCACCGCGCCGTACGATTCCGCGAGCGCGAGCGTGGCAAAGCCGTGGTTGTACATCGAGCTGCCGATGTAGCCGTTCGACTCATTGCGCTGCTTGAGGATGAACTCGATGCAGCCCTTGATCGTCTTGGAATACGGCCCGTGGTTTGGGTCGTCGCCGTGCGCGAGCATCGTCATCAGCGCCATGCCCACGACGCCCGGTTCCGTGCCGTACTGCCCCGGAAAAGAGCCGTCCGCATTTTGCGCAGAGGCAAGAAATTTCAACCCCTTCTCATAGATGCGTTCGACCTCCGGCGGCACCTGCGTCCCGCGATAGACTTGGAAGTCGGTGGTCTGCGCGCGCAGTGCGCTGGTGGAAAAAATCAGCGCCATCGCGAGCACAGCGGCACTGCGCGGGCGGGAAAAAATGCGGACTGCATTCAACGTCCAACGTCCAACGCCCAACGCCCAACGCCCAAGGTCAGGAGCGGGCTTCGCCCGGAAGATGGATTCGTCCGCAGAATTTCCGCCCTTGGAAGTTGGGCGTTGGGCGTTGGGCGTTGGGCGTTCAGCCCCGCGCAGCGGCCCATCAGTCCGTTCCAACTCAGCGTCCGGCATTGGATGTTGGATGTCGGATGTTGAACGTTGGATGTTCATTTCTTCTTCTCCTCGAGCGACTGGAAGTAAGCCTGCAGCGCCTCGCGGAATTCCTCGGGCCACTCGCCCGCGTTTGCCGCGCCGCCGCTCTTCTCGACGGTGCGCTGGTTCCCCTTGTCCTTCGCCGTCGAGCCCTGCGCGGTCGTGCCCTGGAGGTCGCTCGGATTTTTGGAATTGTTCCCGCCCGCCGAGCGGCTCTTCGTCATCTGCTGCATCATCTTTTGCATCTGCTGCTGCATCTGGGCCATCGGCGACGGGCTCTGGCTCTGGCTGTCGTCGCTCTTCTTGTCCGGCGGCACCAGCATCTCGATGATGATGCCCTGCGTGGCCGTCGTGTCCGCGCCCGTGTCCGGCTTGTGCAGATTGCCCGCGACCTCCTGCATGAGCGAAGTCACCTCGTCGAGCAGCGGCCCGACCTGCCCCATGAACTTCGCAAATTTCGGATTCTCCTCGATTTCCTTCGCCGTGCCGCTGAGCTGATTCTGCGTCGTGCCGAGCTTCGAGCTGTCGTCCGGGTGGCTCGGATTCTTGTCCTTCGTGCGCTCGAGTTCCGTGGTCTGCTCGCGGATCGTGTCCTCCGTCACCGCGAGGCGCACGAGCGCGATCATCAGTTCCATCATGTCGGGATCCATTTCACCGCCACCCTTGCCCCCGCCTTGCGCTTCTTCGCGCAACAGTTCGGCCCATGCGCCGAGCTGTTCGCCCCATGCCTTCGCGCGGCCGACAGATTTCAGCCCGAGATTTGCGCGGACGGAATTCGCCAGCTCGCCGAGTTCCGGCACCGCGCGCTTCTCCTCCATCTCGCCGACGACCTTCTGATATTTCTCGTTCGGCATCCGGCGCAGGAACGCCGTCATGTCATTCTGGATCGTATCCACGTCCTTCACATTGCCGTCCTGCTTGCCAGCGACCGCCTCGAAGGACTTCTTCTCGCTCGCGCCGATCTCGTCGGGCTTCAGCCCCACGGTCGCCTTCGCGAGCTTCTTCAGCCCGTCGGAAATCTGCTGCTCCACCGACGACGCGAGCTTCAGGCGGTTGTAAAAATTCCGCGCAAACAGGTTCTCGTTCGTCGTCTTCATCTTCGACGCCGCCTGCCGCATCGCGTCCAGCGCGGCCTGCTGATCCTTCATTGCCTTGTCCAGGCTCTCGGAACGCTGCTGCGGCGACTGCTGCGCCTGCGCCGCCTGTGCCATCTGCTGCGCCGCGTCGGACATTTTCGGGGCGGCCTCCTGCTTCAGCGCCTCCGCGATCTTGCTCCACTCGTTCATCGTGTCGCTCGGGAAATCCTTGTTCTTCAGCGCCTCCTTCATCACCTCGGCCATCTGCTCCGAGAGTTTGCCGAGCGCATCCTCGTTCGCCTTTTCGCTCGCCTCGACGCGCTTGATTTCCTCGCCGGCCTTCTCCGTCTTCAGATCCTCCTTATTCTCCGCGATGCCCTTGTTTTCCTCGAGTGCGCGCTCCTCGTCGCGGATGCGCTCGTCGAGCTGCTTCAGCACTTGGTCCATTTTTTCGCGCACGCGCTCCGCGTGTTTCTCGGGGCTGAGGACAAAAATGGTGAGCTTCCACGAAGTCGAAGGCTCGCGGTTCGGCAGGTAGTCCAGCGAGTAGCCCGTGAGTTCCACCACGCTGTCCGGCGGGACACCGAGTGCCGCCGGCGTCCACACGATCGGACGCGAAAGTTCGCGCACCATCTGCCCGCCCGCCATGCGCGGCAATTCGGTCGCAGGCTTTTTCGGATCAACAGCCGGATTTCCCGCCGGTTTGTTCGGGTCAGCCGCCACCGGCTTCACCTCGGCCTGCGATTTCCACTCGTTCCAAAGGTCGCCGACCCAGTCCTTGCCCTTGTCGTTCGGATCCTTCGCGGTCTTTTTTGCATCCTTCGGCTTCTCATTGATCCCGCGCACCGTCCACCCGACCCACATTTCCTTCAGGCCGAAATCATCCGTCGCCGCGAGTGTGAAGCGCACATCCTCCGTCGGCAGAATCGCAATCTCCTGCGCGTCGAGATTCTGGATTTCCACGCGCGGCGGCGCGTCCTGCGTCGTGCCGAGCTTCAGCGAATACGGCTGCACCGGCGTGAGCCCGTGGATGTCCGTCCAGCGCAGTGCGATCTCCGTGCCGAGCTTCGCGAGTTCGGTGGAGGGCGTGGTGAAAGTCGCCTCTTTCGCCGTCGCATCGAGCGTCAGCTTCCCGGCGTCGAGCGTGCCGCTGCCGACAGCGCGGCTGATTTTTCCCTCGAAGGAAACGCTGCT